>JAJZOM010000195.1 GCA_021811505.1 Thermoplasmata archaeon
ATGACCTGATTTATCATAGCAGGCTGGCAAAGGAGATAGCCACGCCAATATGCCTCGACGAGTCCATAACGTCACCGGACAGGGCGAGAAAGGCTCTCGAGATTGGTGCCTGTTCGGTGATAAACATCAAGCCCGGGAGGGTTGGCGGGCTGGGCTGTTCACTCAGCATTGCCAGGATAGCCAGGGAACACGGTGCACACACGTGGGTGGGGGGAATGCTCGAGACAGGGATAGGAAGGGCGTACAATGTCAGCCTTGCATCATCCGCGATGATTGACTACCCCGGGGATACCTCCCCGAATTCAAGGTACTTTGCGAGGGATATAGTCAAAAATCCATTTACAATGAAGGAGGGAAGAATCGTGCCTTCTCGCGAAATCGGCGCCGGATATATTCCCGATGAAGACGTCATGGAGGAGTACACGGTCGAAAAAGGTGTTGTATGTGAATGGTGAAATCGGGCCCAGCACAGTGAAATATTTCACCAAAAACCTGCCTCTGATGATTCTAGATCTAAAGGAACTTGTGGAATGCGAGAGCACGTCAGGGAAAGTGGAACAGCTCAACGCTTGTGCAAAGATAATCTATGATATTATTAGAAAAAGAACCGGGCTAAAACCCGAGATCATAAAACTGAATGATGGAACAGAAGCGATCAGTTGTTCCGTTGGCCCAAACACAGGTAGGGCAATCCTGGTTCTATGTCACTACGATACAGTTTTTCCAGAGGGGACTTTGAAAAGAAGACCATTCAGGGTTTCAGGTGACAGGATCGAAGGACCCGGTGTTTTTGACATGAAGGCCGGTCTGGTTCAAGGGGTATGGGCAATCAAATTCCTCCTCGAACATGTTCATGCAAATCAACGGATCTTATTCTTGATTACGCCCGATGAAGAAACGGGGAGTCTTCAATCTAGGAAACTGATCGAGGAAGCTGGAAAAAATGCCACCCTCGGGATTGTACTCGAGCCAAGTGAAAATGGAAAACTGAAGACCGGCAGGAAAGGTGTGGGCACATATGAAATCACGGTACTGGGTAAGGCGGCCCATGCTGGATTACATCCGGAAGATGGTATAAGCGCCATATTGGAAATCTTACACATCGTCGAAAAACTATCAGAATTACAGGACCTTTCCAGAGGAACCACGATCAACGTGGGCACGATTTCAGGCGGAACTGCGACAAATGTTGTTCCGGATAGAGCAACCATATCCGTGGATGTTAGGATAACCGGTCCCGATGAGGCAAAGAGAATAGATGAGAGCATACACTCAATGAAACCACAGAATCATGAAGCAAAAATAACAATAACTGGAGGAATCAATCGCTTGCCAATGGTCAAGAACGAACGTACTCTAGCCGTGCTCGAAGAGGTAAAAAAGATTGGTGCTGGCCTCGATATCACGATCGAGGACATATCTGTGGGAGGAGGCAGTGACGGGAACATAATTGCACAATACGGGGTACCGGTACTTGACGGTATGGGGGCAGTTGGATCCGGCGCTCATTCTGACTCTGAATTCGTTATAGCATCATCGGTACCCAAAAGGACAGCGCTGCTTGCCTGCACACTCCTCGAGTTCAATCTAACATGAGAACCGGAGCAGAACGTAAAATCTAGAATTATTCATTCCCAAAGCAACTCTTACATGACAACTTTGACAAATGTTCTTCGATTCACGAACCCCTTGCAAAATCAGTCATCCGTTCGGTATACCGGAAATTTCTAACTGGTTAGAACCTCCATTCAAATATATCGACAGCGTGTAATTGTTTATGGTGGATAGCACTAGAGATGACGAAAACATTGCAGGGAGGCTTGAAAGGCTACCCTATAGCAGGTTTCACACAAAGTTCGCCCTAATGCTGGCCAGCGGAGAGTGGGCAGAAAGCCTCATGCTCCTTGGAAATGGCGCAATTCTGGCACTGGTAGCAGCGTACTATGGTATAACGGGAAACCTGTCGGCCTTCGGCATTCCGGCATTCTTCTTTGCCGGGGAGTTTATAGGCTCTATCTTTTTTGGCAGGCTGGCGGATACGAGAGGTAGACGGGCAGTATTTCTGGTCAACCAGCTAGTATTTGGTACTGGCATGATCATAGCTGGCTTTATGAATTCGTGGCAGATGATTGGAGTATTTGTCCTGATCGGCGGTATTGGAGTTGGTGGAGAATTTCCGCTGGTTGACAGCTATGGAACTGAAATCTTTGTCAGGAAGAAAAGGGGTGCATGGTTGGCACTGATTTACACAATAGCCGTAACAGCTGCGCCACTGATTATCTGGATTACTTCAATCACGAAGGGTTTTGGACCACTGGGGGGGCTTACAGGAAAGGAAGTAGGTTACTACTCGTTCAGGATTCCCCTGTGGTTCATGGGCGCTGCTGGAATAATGGTCTGGCTAATCCGGTTCAGGTTAAAGGAGTCTCCAAGATGGCTCGCTACACACGGAAAGATGGATCAGGCAAAGAAAATGATGAATGACATCGAAGCAGAGGTCAAGAGAGAAACCGGATTAAAGGAACTTCCGCCAGTAACAGACAAGATCGAGGCGCCAGTGAAGGTCTCTGCTTACAAGGATATATTTGCCAAGGACATCAGGAAAACTACCATAATGATGGCTATTTTCATGTTCTTCCAGTCCGGAATCTTTTATGGATTTGTTTCATTTGCCCCATCGCTTGTTATTGTGGCCTATCCAGCAAGCGATCCACTTGGAGCTGGAGCAGTGATATTCTCAGGATTCCTTGTCGGCAGCATATTCAATGTTTTCATAATAGACAAGATCGAGAGGAAATGGGGCATCATACTATTCGCAATACTTGGAGGTGTATTCGGAACACTGTTCTCGGTAATACACGGGATCGACGAGGTTGTCATATTCGGTTTCATCACAGCTTTCATGCTCTGGAACTTCTCCAACTTCCTGCACCAGTATAACGCGGAGATATTTCCAACAAGGGTCAGGACAACGGCTGCAGGCTTCGTCTATTCCATAAGCAGGATTTCTACAACAATACTTGTGCTCTTCATAGCTGCGTACATCGGGATTCACAATGGTCCTGGGATATTCGCATTTGTGTGGGTTCTAGTTGCAGTCGTGGTGGCAGTATTGGTCTTAATGGGCCCAAAATCCACTCAGAAGTTTGTAGAAGAAATAGCCGTCTGATCCTACAAACACCATCTATTTTTTATTTTTTTGAATAATTTCATTTTCTGTTTCTGCAATTCATGCTGTCTGATGCGTTTGTTGGCGATTCAGTTTTTTTTCTAACGTAGTTTATCAATCCTCCGGCAGATATGATTTCTTTAAGAGGTCCATTCGGCGATTCATAATTTACAACCTTACCCGTGGACTTAAGGGACAAAGTGCAGGGGTTGTCATGAAATTCAGCAGCTTCTCCATCCTGCATAGCGGAGTAATCAACTTCACTGATAACCCCTATGTTCATGCCTACGTTGACCGCGTTCCTGAAGAATATTCTTGCGAAGGAAATTGCTAAGATGAGATCGATGCCCAGTTCTTTCAGTGCCTGAGGAGCCTGTTCTCTCGATGAGCCAGTTCCGAAATTGGCTCCCGCAACAAGTATGTCTCCAGGTTTCACTTTATTAGCGAAATCCGTGTCCAATGCCTCCATGCAATGCATCTTAAGCACATCCATGGGAAGGTGCAAGTATCCACCGGGAGCGATGATATCTGTGTCAATGTTGTCACCAAACAGGAAGATCCGGCCACTCATATGGCCTCCTCCGGATTTACGATTCTGCCTTCCAGGGCGGCAGATGCAACGATATATGAATTTCCCAGGAACACCCGACTATCAGGGTCACCCATTCTGCCCCTAAAATTTCTGTTCGTGTTAGTTATTGCGGTTTCGCCCTTTCCAAGCACTCCCATGTGCAATCCTGCGCAGGCACCGCAGGTGGATGGCGCGAT
The DNA here is from genome assembly GCA_021811505.1 of Thermoplasmata archaeon. The sequence goes on from JAJZOM010000195.1 coordinate 3,938, forward strand.
AATGGCGCCCGAATCGGAGAATATCTTCAACAGTCCCTCAGACATGGCCTGCTGGTAAATCTTCCTTGTCGCGGGAACAATGATCAGTTTTGTCCTCTCTGCAACCTGATGGCCTTTCAATATCTTGGCTGCTTCCCTGAGGTCCCCTATTGTCCCGTTTGCACAGTTCCCAAGATACGCCTGGTCAACCTTTGTCCCCACGAATTCAGAGATATCATGCACATTTGCTGGTGAATAGGGTGCAGCAATCCTTGGCGTTAACTCGGTCAGGTCAATGTTTAACTCACTTTCATATACTGCATCATTGTCCGGAACCACGATTTCAGGTTCTATGCCTATAGATCTGTAGAACCTTTCCACGACTCCATCCGGTACTATTATTCCGCACTTCGCACCTCCTTCGACAGTCATGTTGGCAATTGCAAGCCTCTTGTCAACATCAATGTGTTCCATGGCTGATCCGGAAAATTCCATGGACTTGTAGTTCGCGCCATCCGGGCCACTCACACGCAGGACTTCCAGTATGATATCCTTGCCAGAAACAAATTTCCGGAATTCACCGTCAAGATTTATCCTCATCGTCTCCGGCACCCTGAACCAGTTGATGCCCATTGCCATAAGGGCAGCCATATCTGTTGATCCCATTCCAATACCCATGGCACCCACTCCTCCAGCGGTGACGGTGTGAGAATCACTACCAACTGCAAACATTCCCGGGACTATACGTCCGCTCTCTATGAGCAGAGTGTGCTCTATCCCCTCCCCTTCTCTGATCATTTCCACATCCAGACCAGATGCGAAATTCTTCATTTTGAGAATGTTGTTGGCACTGGCAGAGTCCTTTGGAGGAAATATGTGGTCAAAGATAAAGACAATTTTTCCTCTAAACGCTGGCTTAGAAACACCCATCTTTGACAACGAATCAAGTGCCAGAGGACCAAGAACATCGTGGAGGTATATAAGATCGGGAGCGGTCCAGAGGAAATCTCCCGCCCTTGCCGTCTTTCCTGAGACCTTCGTAAATATCTTTTCTGCCATTGTCAGGCCTCTCATAACCAAAACCTCAGCACAATGTGTGATTAATGAATACTCTTTAAAGGATTTTTGTACGCGCTAACTGCGGGTATCTTCGTTCAAACTTTTCTCCTGGTGATACCTTGCGATGGATAGGTATCTGTATACAAGGTGAATGAACTTCCCATAGGGGGCAGATATGAACAGCAGACCAACAAAGGACAGATGAATCAGCAGAAGCGCTCCCATCAGCGTTGTAGATCGCACTGAGAAGAGTATAATCCCGGTAGCTGCCGTCATGAAGAGGGTGATGAGAAATATCCTGTCCATACTCTCCATCTTCTTTCCTCTAGGATTCCCTCCTCTGGAATCGTAGTAAAAGAAGAGCGTGACTCCTGCAATGATCATTGACCCTCCGGCAAGTCCCGAAATTACTGGAACGCTTAGGATGGGGTATGGTGGATATATCCCAAGGAAATCCTGCTCCATAAAGGCGGATGCAGTTGCAAGAAGGTCCAGCAGGAAGCCGTACATGACAAGGGCATGCGTAGCAAACTTCCTGTATGAACCGTGTTCTTCACGTTCGGGATAGTTACAACCAGCTCCGCCTCCCTTGAACCATTTTTCGCCAAGGGATTCAAGCATTGCGGAGACAAGGTCGCCAGATCCTATCCTATCCCTATTCTTTGAAGCACTCATGAACCTGAGACCACTCATTAGCCAGGTGGCGATAACGAACACAGCAAGCAACGTGCCTGCAGAGTCGAGGAAAATGTTTGGGAATATCTCGTAGAAGGAGCCCTTTCCGGTATACAAGTCAAGGATTCGGGCCGGATTACCCATCAGAAAGTACGCAGTTAATAAACCAAAGAAGGAGAGACCCAACAATAAAAGAGAAAATCTCACGCGCCTGTCAAAAAGGGGAGTAGCTACTGAGGGCGAAGCGTATTCCTCATATGTATGTGTCCTGACCTCACTGAGTATTGACGGGATATCGA
>JAJZOM010000153.1 GCA_021811505.1 Thermoplasmata archaeon
CGAAAGCTGGGAATCGGCTTATGGTTTCTTGCCGCTGTCTTTTTTGTCGTTCTTTTCCCAGTTATAGTTGATGTTAGCAATACATGGGACATATTCACGATTTATGCAACAATTTCCTGGTCATTCGGCATGCCTATACTTATAATGAGTTTCATAGGCGCATTAAGATCAAGGAACATAAAAATCTCCAATTACAGTGGAAAAATACCCAATCTGACAATTTTTGAGATTCCTACAATTGGATCGTACAACGTGATTCCTGCACTGACCCGGGTCGTAAATTCAATACTGTTGAATGCCCCTAAGAATCTTGAAAACTGGAGAATTGACATAGTCACGGAGGAGTGGGCTGAGGCACTCAATGCAATAAGAGATCAATTTCTTCCTGAGGAAAAAGTAAATCTCGTGGTAGTACCCAAAGAGTACAAAACCATCACAGGTTCAATCAATAAATCCCGGGCTCTTCAGTACGCCGTAGAATATCACGCGGGCAGGGGAGAAAACAGCAAGGACATATGGTTTTTCCATCTGGATGACGATGCAGCAGTGGGACCAGATACTATTGCTGCAATTGCTGAACACATACAGTTCAAGGGATCAAAGTATTACATTGCACAGGGCATACTGGCCTTTCCACATCAGCTTTCCCGGTCTCTTATAGTGAAATTTGCTGATTCAATGAGGCCGTCAGACGATCTCACGAGATTTTATTTCTTCACGGCGTTGCTGAGAACACCACTGGTTGGCCTTCATGGAGAGAATCTTCTTATCCGCTCCGATATAGAATCAGAAATAGGGTGGGAAAATGGTTCAAGGCAAATAATCGACGACAGTTGCTTTGGGTTGAGGTTCTCTGAAAAATACTGGGGAAAATCCTCGTTTCTTCCGGCTTTTACCTACGGCGCTTCACCATCAAGCGTCAGGGACATGCTCAGGCAGAGGCGCAGATGGCTTGTAGATATAACAAATCTGGGAATATACGGACCCCTGCCGTGGAAATACCGGTTAATGCTGATTTATTCCGCTATGTTCTGGAGCAGCATGATCACTCAGAACATCATTCTGGCGACCTTATTGCTGCAGTTCTTCCACATAATCAGCTTTGAACTCATAACTCCGCCAATGGGGATAATGTGGGCTTTCACTTTCAGTTTCTGGATATGGTTCTACTGGAACGGTCTTCACATAAACACATCGGTATCCGAGAAAGCAATGCCTTTCTGGAAGAGCGCGCTTCTGATGATCCCGCTGTTCTTTTTTGTGATAGGTCCACTCGAAGCCATTGGCGGAATAATGGGCATTTACGCATTCCTCAGAAATGAAAAAAGGTTTGAAGTGATTCAGAAACCGTTATGATCTTAAATTTTAGGGATTCTTATCTCCAGATCAGCTCAAAAAACTCTTTCACTTCACTGCATTTAAGTTGACCCTTTGCGGTGGGTTCAGTGATATAGCAATATATAAGACGCGATCCAAGAACGGAATATAGGATCCTGGTCATTGGGTCACTGCCTAGCTCCATGACAGCCACATTATCGTATTTTCCCAGAAGTTTTATTAAATTTCTGCTAGAAACCATGGAGGCAGGCGTCACTATCTTGACAAATCTGGCCTTGTTACAATAAATTCCGGCGAGGTTTTCGAGAGTTTCATAATCCGGTTCTTCCTTCAGGAAGTGTCTGGATACTATCATTCCAGTGTAATCAACATAGTTTTCACGCAGGAATTCAGTCTCGACATCTATCAGGAATCCCATTTCCACTGCGGACTTTAGAAAGCCGGTTTTAATCTTGCGATCAATGTGCCGGACTCCCCCCTCGTTTTCGTCCCTTACTGTAAGGATTATTCTATCTTTGACTGCAACAAGGCCTTCCAGGATATTGGTGTTCAATTCATGCAGGTAATCCAGTCTCAACTCCGTCAGATCGCATTCACCGGAAAGTACATGCCTCAAATCAGAAACGTCAGTAATCGGTAGGGAACCAACGATAAGCGGTTTCATGTTAATTCTATCACCCCCCCGATGCGTGAAATATCTTCGTAAAAGCGAGGATTACTTTTGCTGACGCACTCCGCTCCTCTTACGGTACCGCCGAATCTCAGGGCGAGAACCGTGCCAAGCATCGCTATCCTGTGATCCATGCTGGAATCAATAATTCCGTATTTCCCTGAACCATTGCCGCTCACTACAATATTTCCATCGAAGTCTGCCCTGATTCCAAATGATCTAAGGGTGTCCAATATGGTTGAAATCCTGTCGCTTTCCTTGATCTTAAGCAGTTCAATTCCCCTGATTGTCGAAGTTCCGTTTATTACCGAAGCAAGCGCAGCAAGACTCACCGCCATGTCCGGAGAATCCGAGACGTCTTCATCGAACGGATGCAAATCGTCATTGGAAGATACCTGCCATTCCCGGTTCAGCACTTCGCTTCCTGCACCACATTTCCGGAATATGTCAACTATCCTGGAATCTCCTGCAGAATCCTCTGGAAGTTCAAGCCCCTTTATTCTAATTTTTCCGCCGGTCAGTACAGTTGCGGCCGCATAAAAGGAAGAAAGAAGAAAATCGCCTGGAACAGGACCTGAATATTTCAGGGTGACCCCCGGATCGACATTGATCGTAGTGCCGCTGAATCTAACGTTGGCACCGATTCTGTTCAGAATATCACACGTCATACGGATGTAGCTTGCTGATCTGACAGGCGGAAGAATGTTGATTTTACCACCTCCGCTCATAAGCAGGGCAAAGATGAAACCGCTAATGTACTGGCTGCTTTCCGAACCTGAAATTTCAACATAATCCGACACCGCTTTTCCGCTGATTCTTATTGGCAACCTGTCACCGATCACAGTAACTCCGTTTTTCCTCAACCACTCTATAATTGTATTCAGTGGCCTTTTCCTCAGAGTCTCATCTCCATCTACGATAATGTCCATTCCTTTGAATGCAAGAATGGGGAGAAGAATGCGCAGTGTCGTTCCGGAGCCACCGAGATAGATGCTGTTTTTTCCTGACATCCCTGATCCACTGGATCTCCAGAGATCACCTGTTCTATTCACGCCAAGTGCTTCCACGGCGGAAATAGCAGCCATAACGTCATCAGACATGTAGAGATTATGCAGTTCAATTTTTCCAAGCAGGGCCGAGAATAGCAGCCTGATGGCAAGACTCTTCGACTGTGGAGCATCAACAGTTCCAGAAATTCTGGATGGAGCGATCTTCGCAATCAACTTAAACCACCTTTGCAATTATTGCTTCGCCTACGCTGTTATAAAGATCTAAAACCGGTCCCTCCTCACCCTCCTTAACTGCTGCAAAAATGGAAGGGCCATTGCCTGAGGCTCCCGATGCCAGTGCACCCAGTTCCAGCGCTTTTCTGACTATTGCAGTTTCGTAGCCGAATATCTCGGAAACTGCGAGCCCATTAAGCCCCATCGCTTCAATGTAGTTTCCACCAAGGACGCTGTTAGCTATTTTTTTGAAGATTGGCCAGTGCCTCATCAGAGATTCAGGATCGAAAGCACTCCTGCCGCTTCTGGGGATTACAACAAAGACAATGCCTTCAGGAAACTTATCCATTTTTATTAACCGCATTTTCCTGTTATCGCTGACAGAAACACCCCCATAATAGGCAGCAGCGGCATCATCCAGCGCACCGGTTACGGACAACCCGCTCTGCAGGGACAATTTGGCCGCGAGAACAGGGATATCAACCTCCAGCCCGGTGAGTTTCGACATTCCCGCAATCACGGCTGTTGCAACTGCGCTGCTGCTTTTGAGGCCGCCTCCGGACGGGATTCCTGTTTTAATCTCTATCATGAAATCCTTGCCGGTTTCTCTCCTGAAGTGAGACCTGATGGCATCCAGAAGTTCCGAACTGGCACCACCGGTCCCGAACCTAACTTCAGCTGCCACCTCCAGATCTATGGCGCAAGTCGATCCAAGTCCTGTAGGAAGGGCATTAAGTATTGAGAGTCCGCCATGGGTTTTTATGAGCATCTTGCAATGTACTCCTTCCAGCGTCTTTCAATCAATTCAGACTGTTCTTTTTCCAGTTTCAAAACAGGCATCTTACCAGACCTCATGGAGTGGTCAACCAGTACAATGGCCATCATGGCTTCCACAACTGATACCCCTCTTACGGCAACCACGGGATCGTGTCTCCCCTTCACGGATATCTCTGTCGGTTGCATATCATTCAGGTCGATGGTTCTGGATGGAATCCTTATTGAGCTAGTAGGCTTGAACGAACAGCGTATCCTGAGAGTCTCCCCGGTCGAAATTCCCCCAAGCATGCCTCCAGATAGGTTCTTCCTGAGCCCGAGTGAACCGTCAGCTTTCAGGCAGATTTCGTCCGAAGCATCACTTCCTTTCATTCTGGAAGCTTCAAATCCGAGTCCGTACTCAAATCCGGTCACTGCCGGAATAGAAAGTACAGCTTTCGCAAGATCAGCTTTCAGTTTGTCAAACACAGGTTCTCCCAGACCTTCCGGAGGGTTTATCGCCACTGCTTCGACAAGTCCGCCATAGCTGTCTCCTTTCTTCATCGCATCAAGAATCAATTCCGTGAATTCCCTGTCTGTTGTGCTATCCAGTGATCTTGTCTGAAACTTTTTTGATTCCTGAATGTCGGCTGCATCAACATACCCCAGGACCTGCTTAGGACCTATTCCCTTCAGGTATCCGGCCACATAGGTAGGGAAAAACATCAGAAGTTTCTTTGCAACAGCTCCAGCAGCCACTCTTGAAATCGTCTCTCTTGCACTGGCCCTGCCTCCGCCACGATAATCCCAATTTTCAAGGCCGTATCTCTTTATGTACGCCAGATCTGCATGGCCAGGTCTTGGCTTGTGGCTGACCTCCCCGTAGAGTGAGGAGATGGAATCAACATTCTCGAAAATAACAGTAAGGGGCGCTCCGGTAGTCTTTCCGTTGAAGGTCCCGCTGGCGATTCTGGGCAGGTCATTTTCCCTTCTTCCAGAAACAAGATAATTTCCGGTTTTCCTAAATTTCAGCTCAAAGGAAATATCTGCTTCAGATACGCTAAGGCCGGCAGGAATGCCTTCTATAACCACTCCGAGCTCCTTTCCGTGGCTTTCACCGAACGTTGTAACATTAAACATCTTACCGAAGCTGCTGGCCATTTATTACCTCCATAATGTCCTCGAAGGAAGGCTCGATCTGATTCCATATTTTCTGTGAATAGATTGCCTGCTTTGCCAGAATTTGCTCTCCCGATATGATATGCTTACAGGAATCATCAATTTTTTCCAGAAAATTATTTGCCCGGTCACCATAATTGAAACTTATGGCCCACAGGCACTTCATTTCAGGAAATACAAAGCCAGGATCAGAAATTCCGCTAACCACGCCGTCTGCGGAAAGAATAGTTTTTTCATTAATGTCATAAATCTGGGCATCAATGTTCTGCGCCTTCAAATCATCAATTAATTTTGCAGCCCTACTGTGGCTCCTGTTGAATATTTTCAATCTCAAGCCCATACCTCCCAGCAGGAACGCCGCTGTACGCGAGGCACCTCCCGATCCCAGTATAATGCACTCTTCATTTTTCCCGACACTAAGGTTTTCCAGCACAAGTTCCCTGAGAGCCAGATAATCGGTATTGAATCCTACCCGGTTTGAAACGAGATTCACGCTGCCTGTCAATTCAGCCTCGTGGCTCAACGAATCCAGGTATTTTATTATGGTTTCCTTGTAAGGCACTGTTACGTTTATCCCGATTCCAGAAGATATCAGGGGAACTATGGCGTTGTCGAAATGATCCGGATCAATGTCAAATATTCCGTACAGAGCTTTTATGCCGAACCTGGAGAACACATGGTTGTGAATTTTGGGTGAAAGGGAATAGGAAATATGATTACCAACCAGGCCGAAGAGTTTCGGTCTGTTATTAGAGGGCTGATTCAAGGTAGTTTCTCACAT
>JAJZOM010000305.1 GCA_021811505.1 Thermoplasmata archaeon
CTCTAAAAGACTTCCTGAACTGGACAGTAGATCCTAACGGTGGAAGCAACGCAAAATATCTGGAACCATTGAATCTAGTGGCGCTGCCGAGCTCTGTAGTCAATCAGATTACCACTCCCATGATAAATAAAATTCATGGGTAAGCGGGTAAGTACATGGATACCAAAAACAAAATTTTTAATTCTTTAACCATGGTGATGTCTTTCGTACCACTTTTCATACTCGTTTCCATATTTGTGTTTGTGCTTTATTATTCCTTCCCTGCCATTCAGTATATGGGAATAAGATTTTTTACCACTTATCTCTGGTATCCCGGAATTGAATCGCGGCCTCCTGTTCATGTGAACGGCGTGACAGCACCGTATGCCTCTTCATACGGCCTCATTCTGTTCCTGACTGGAACCCTGGTAAGTTCCGCTCTGGCAATAATAATCGCGCTTCCACTGAGCTTTTTTTCATCCATTGCAGTTGAGCTGTATCTGCCTTCAAGGATGAAAAAGGTCCTCATTTCCATCATAGAATTATTTGCAGGGATACCCAGCGTCGTATACGGGCTGTGGGGCATAATAGTACTTGAACCTGTGCTCTTCTATTACATAGAGCCATGGATGAAGGACAACCTCTCCTCTGTTCCGGGATTTGCCGGGGAAATTTACAGTGGTGCCGGTATACTGGCCTCCGCAATAATTCTGGCAATAATGATAACTCCAATAATTGTGTCAGTAATGGTAAACAGCTTCGATACTGTACCAGTTGAGATAAAACAGGGAATAATTTCACTGGGAGCCACAAAATGGGAACTAGGGAAGTACCTCATAACAGGTTACTCAAGGATGTCGACTTACGGCGGAACACTGCTCGGGCTTGGCAGGGCACTTGGAGAAACCATGGCAGTTCTGATGGTCAGTGGAGCAGTGGTAAATGTCCTCCCATCCAGCTTTTATTCGGCCATAAATACCATGGCTGCCGCTGTGGCTTCCCTCCTGGACAGCGCCTTCTTCGACTCAACCGGCATGAGCATAGCAGCGCTAAGTGAACTTTCACTGGTGCTGATGATCATTTCCCTGACCGTAAACGTACTCGGAAGGCGGATAGCAGGAAGGGGTGCCCTGAGAGGTGTGGAACTTGATTAATTTGAGGGATCACCATGAAAAAGAGATAAAGTGGAAGAACAGCACGTTGAGAAATGTGAAAAACCAAGGAGCGAAAATTGCTGGCTTTTTCGCACTACTTTTCATGCTTGCAGTCCTGGTGTCTATTTTCGGCTACATACTCCATGGAGGGGCGTACCACATAACGTTGAGAATGTTCACAACGTACGGAAACACCACAACAGGCGGTCTCCTGAATGCCATAATTGGAACATGGCTTCTCGTCGGAATGGGACTGCTTTTCTCTGTGCCTTCCGGGGTTCTCGGAGCCCTGTACAACGTCCAAAGTACATCCAGCACGAGAATAAGGTCTGTAACAAGGTTATTCACGGATATACTTACAAGCGTTCCCTCCATTGTCATCGGTCTTTTCGGATACCTGGTCCTTGTTATCAGATTCGATATGGGTTTCTCACTTCTTGCCGGCGGGATAGCTCTTGGTATAATGATGCTGCCCTACGTCATGAGGATCTCGGAAATCTCCATGAAGAACGTTCCCCAGGAACAGGTGAATAACGCTTATGCACTGGGAGCGGACAGGATACAGGTTGCCTCCAGGATATACCTTCCCCAGGCCAGGGCAGGAATAATCTCAGGCATACTTCTTGCAATAGGCATAGCGGCAGGGGAGACTGCACAGTTGCTGTATACTGCCGGATGGAACAATGCTCTCCCTTCAGGTTTCATGAAGTCACAGGTCGCATACCTCACGTATGTGGTGTGGTATGGAATAAACCAGCCGTCATCTTATGCTCACGAGCTTGCATTTGCTTCAGCGTTGATACTTATAATCATGGTTACAGTACTGATATCTATATCGAAATTCGTTGGCAGGAAAAGGGTGTGAATCAAGTGGAAACTATAATGGAAATAAGCAAGCTTAGTGTCAGGGCGGGACAAAAAACAATACTTGATAACGTCGATATAAATATTTACAGGAACAGGGTCAATACAATCGTTGGACCTTCCGGAGGTGGCAAGAGCACCTTCCTGAAATGTCTAAACCGTCTTGCGGAACTGGACAGGAATTATCGCGTTACAGGGGAGATTTTCCTTGAGGGAAAAAATGTGAGGGAATATGGCGAGATTGAATTAAGGCGCAGGGTAGGAATGGTTTTTCAGAGACCGAATCCTTTTCCCATGTCTGTTTACGACAATGTTGCCTTCGGTCTACGTCTTCAGGGTAATGTCAAGAAGGATGAGATGGACATGATGGTCAGTTCCTCACTTCAGGAAGCAGGACTTTTCGATGAAGTGAGCGACAACCTGAAGAGGCCGGCATCCACTCTTTCAGGAGGGCAGCAACAGAGACTCTGCATAGCAAGAGCACTGATACTCAGACCAGCTGTTCTTATGCTGGATGAGCCAACCAGTTCACTGGATCCGGTGGCAAAAGGGAAGATTGAAGAACTCATGCTGGAACTGAAGGAACGCTACACTGTGGTCCTGGTCACGCATGACATTGGACAGGCAAGGAAAGTATCTGATTACACATCACTGCTCTTCAACGGGAAGATAGTTGCAAGCGGCGAAGGCAAGGATTTCCTGGAAAGAACATCAGACGACACAATGAAGGCGTTTCTGGGCGATTTAACAGCTTGAGCAGGGATGGACAGGATTATACTGGGAGGTTAACTCCCTCCATGTCACGCGTCACTGCCATAATATTTTCCGGGATCAGGTTTCTCCCGTTATCTTGAGCAGCATATTGGATTGTCAAAGTAAGCCTCTGCCATCTGCACCAGTATCCTGTCCCTGGTCAGTATAGCAGAAACGCTTTCATCGGAAGTGCTCCTCGAGACATTTAGAATACGCCCGTCGGCCACAATAAACCAAGTATCACTGCACTGTGGAGTAAGTGTATGAATGGCGAGAAGCTGGTCAGTTTCCTTCCTCTTCAGTTCTCCATAAGCCTCTTCAGGCAGGGCAATCTTTATCTCAGCTCCCCGCAATTTCGCTTCGAGGAGGGCTTCCCTGATTACGCTGAACAATTTACGATCTGGTAATATTGCAGTTATGTACTTTCTCGCCGACAATGCCATCTCTTTCATCTTGGAGATTATGTTTCCCTCCCCCTTGACAACGTAGGCGATTTCTATCCCTTCTTCACCTCCCTGCTTTTGTTCCATTCTTGAATAAAGATCATGCAACTTTGCCTCAACCAGGTCACACGTAGAAATGTCATTCTCAAAGCGTTCCTTCAGTCTATCCCTGACCTTTGATAGGAAGTATGGGGGGTTGGCTGTTCTGTACAGCTTCGGCACTCCGTACTGCACCTCGATCATATTCATTCTAGCCGCATTCTCCAGTAAGCTGTAAATTTTTGAATCCGGGATCCCGGTCACTTCAGATATTCGCGATGCCGGAATATTCGGTTCCACGAAGAGCGCAAGATAGACCTTTGTCTCATTGGAAGGCAGCCCTATTTCAATCATTCTTGGAAGGAGGTCTTCCAGTAAAGATGCATAGCTGACGGTATCATCGTCAACGTTTTTCCATGTGTTCCTACTCATCTACTACCAGTAAGGGTAAGAAAAAAATAATATATATACTTTTTACTAACTGAAATAGGTAGTTAACTTGGAGAATGAATTAAAACAGAAAATTGTAAAAGAGTATTCCCGGCGTATATCCGGGAAGTCTGGGTGCTGTGACTCAGGGATCACTTCCAGCGAAAGCCCCATCTTCACGGCGTCGTGTTGTTCCGGAGATGATTCCTGCTGTTCAGGAAGTCTAGATTACGGAATAGAGGGGCTTGGTGAGGAATCAGGAAAACAGTCTTTCGGATGTGGCAATCCTGTTGGACTCTCCTCAATAGTTTCCGGTGACATCGTAGTTGATCTTGGATCAGGGGCTGGCCTTGACAGCCTTATGGCAGCCAATAGTGCAGGTGAATCCGGGAAGGTGGTAGGAATAGACCTCTCCGATGAAATGATCAGCAAAGCGCGGGAAAATGCGGAGAAACTCCAGCTTGGAAATAGAGTAATGTTCCTCAAGGGGGATATCGAGAACATTCCACTTGAAGACAACTTTGCCACCCTGGTTATAAGCAACTGCGTCCTGGCACTTTCGCCAAATAAGCAGAAGGTATTCGACGAGGTTTACAGAATATTGAAGCCCGGAGGCAGGTTCGTTATTTCCGACATCATGAGCGAACAGAATATACCGAAGGAATTGGTTGAGAACACAGATCTTTATGTGAGCTGCGTGACAGGTGCTGCCCAGGTTGATCAATACTATTCCATGATTCGAAAATCAGGATTCAGCAGAGTGGAAGAAGTAGAGAGGCGCGAATACGGAACTCTCAGCCACAGTCAGGAAAAGATCAGGATGTTCAGCATTACTGTCAGAGGGTACAAATGATATTCTTCCGCAAGTTGAAAATTTCGACTCGATTTGAAAGGGTCGATCAAGAGGTAGAACTATGAACTCCATATCCTTTGAACTGATGAAAACCCTCAATGATGAAAAGCATGACATCCACAGGCGCGGACTCAAGGAATTTGTGATCTCCGAGTATGGAATTCATGATCGCCTGAACGCAATGGAACTAATCGAATCTGCAAAAAGAGGTTACAGGAAACGCAGACGGATATTCAGCAAAAGAGTAACACGATCAATTCGGCCACATGACGACATGCTGTGTGAAACTACTGTCTGTGCAAAGACTTGTGGAAATGCTTGTAGCTGTTGAGGTCGAATGTCAAGGCCACAACAAATATAACTTTTTAAAAATTATTCCAAATAATCAATAATATGACTTAACTGAACATCTGAACTTTCCAGTCATTCTTCATCGTTTCGATTGGTACAATCTGTGGAGATCTCACCTTGTTGATTGATTCTAAACCAAATTTCCAAACACAATTTTGAAGGTCGCCCGGGTTGCTGATGCACTTAGCAATGATTGCGCCGGGATGGCTGCATCACCACACTTTTAAAAGGAATGCAGGTGCCGGGATTTGGACCCGGGTTGAAAGCTTGGAAGGCTCTCGTGCTAGACCAGACTACACTACACCTGCTCTGTTTCCCCTTATTGCATGGGTATTAATCTATTTTCCATCAAAAAACCATCTCAAAAGTCAGGGGTTGAGACGGGGAGATGTTCTGTGATGTCCAGTATACCTGGAAGATAATCTCAAGGTTAACACTCCCGGTGTAATTGAAATAGATATAATCATTGTGGAAAGCGTAATGAAGCTTACCGGAGCTTCCCCCACCAGTGGAATGCCAAGTAAAATCGGTAACATTCACTGGATAACGGTAGGTTAAATCAACTCTGTAGCTGTGTGATCCAATCTGGCCATTGTAAATATTGCTGGAGGAAGCAGTCAGATTGGTCCAATGATCTGATGATGTCTGTATCTGTGGGGTCGAGATCTGCGGAGCTGACACTGTATTTAGAGGTGGATTCAGGAATATTATCCAGAAAACTAGCCAGGTCAGTATGAAAACCGCTGAGTTGATCACCTTGTGGGAGGTTCTTTCAGATACCCTTATGCCAAAGAAGCCCACAATTTTGCTCAGGAAAACCAGTATGGCAATCATCAGCAATACCGAGAAGACCACATATCCTTGGAGCTGCAGATAGCCCGCTATAAGGCCGCTAACCGCTCCGATGAAGAATATCAGAATCACGGCTCTTGCCCTTTCCTTTTCAGATGTTAGGTACTCTTTTTCGTCAAATTCAGGTTCCTGGAATAATGGTGTATCTTTAGGTTTTGCCATGAGTTCGACGCTTCATAGTTTCTCAATTAATGAATTTAACGACATAAGTGGGTCTTTAGACAAAA
>JAJZOM010000104.1 GCA_021811505.1 Thermoplasmata archaeon
GGTGGGGCATACGCCTACCGCCTTAACTCTTATCAGGACTTGACCCTCATCTATCTCAGGTATTATGCGCTCCTCTATTCTAACATCTTCTTTGCCGTATAAAACCGCAGCTTTCATTCGACAGTATATAAGAAATAGAAATAAAAAATATTGGAAGAGTAATTACTGATTAGAGTCCTCGATTCCCACTTCCTTATATATGTAAGAGGTTCCCAGCGTGTTCCTGACATACTTAATTGCGACATATATTGCCATTATCGCTGAGGTAACGAGTACGAATATCAACCCTCCGAAATATGGCTCGGTCAGTGAGCTATAACCCTCATAGAACGAGTATACAAACAGCGCTATAGCTCCAGCCGGCGCAACTATTGATATAAGCAGATTCCGAAGAGTCGTAAGCTTCTGCTTCTTGCGATGCAGATAGAAAGCAAGGCTGATATCCGGGATGATGTGGTGTATGAACCAGTACGCCACAGCCATGCTTCCTGCCAGGAAAAGAGCGTCAAAGACTCCCTGAGTCAGTCCGTAGTAGTATATCATTACAGACTCGTCAATGACCGTAGCCGCCAGGCCAATGACCAGATTAACAATAGCAGCATTGACGGGTATGCCTTTACTGGAAACCTTTGAGAGGAACTTACCGCCCATGAAGTTGTCTCTGCCCATTGAGTAAAGCAATCTCGCCGTTGTCATGCCCGGCACGAATCCGCCGAATCCCTGGCCAACAAGGGCAACTAGGAAGAACAAAAACGCAGCCGGCAGTCCCAAATACGGCATGAATGCAGCCAGTCCGGGGCTAAGATCGCTAACCAAAGCGGATGCGTGTGGTAATCCAACTGCAACAACTTCAGCATATATCGTCAACACACCAACAACCGTAGGGATCACCACACCAATGATAATTGCCCTCCAGACATCCCTGAAAGGCGCTTTGCCCTCTTCGGAGAAGAACAGCGGTACACCATATCCCGTATAAAAGAGGAAGCCTGCAAGTATCACGCCAAGAAAGAGCCCGCTTGCTCCTCCTGGGGCTGATGAGAATGAGAATGCAAGAGTGCTGTTATAGGGAGTCTTTGCTATCACGATGAGAGAGTATACAACCAGGATTACAACCTGTATTATGCCTGAAATTATGACGGCCTTCAATGAAATCGAGAGATCAAGAACAGTGACAAGGAACATGGCGAACATGAATAGCACAGATAACAGGATAAACACCCATGAAGGCAGGATGTACTGGAACATGTAGTCCAACGAAGTGTACATGACGTAAGCAAACGCAGTATAATTAAGAACGTCAAAGGTGAAGAAGTACATCAGGTTGTCCAAGCCCACGAACTTACCAACTGCCTTCCCGAATCCCAGTTCTGCCAGGCCATAATAACCTCCTGCGAAAGAGGCAATCCTGCTGTATTCCAGAATCGGTACGGTTGCAAGTAGGATCAGCACTGCCCCGATAATCGGGATAAGCGGAGCAGCGAATCCACCATACTGGACAGCGGCAGCAGCGTTCGAGACCGCCATAGCCATTGGATAAATGGCCGCAACCGTAAGGAAAGCCATAGCCCACAGTCCAACTTTCTTTTTTGATAATTCGGTCGATTTCTCTTCGGTCATAAAACTCATAGAATTATGAACAATCAAGGCTTAAACCTTCCGCACCAGTGCACTCGAACAATAATCTCAATTTACCGCACAGAATCAGACAGATACGCGGTCAAGGGGATTTGTAATAGATATCAAGTAGAATCTTGAAATCCACCATTCACTGCGATCAATTTAATTATTATAGCTTGATAATCCGCTATGGTAAATGGATACGGCAAGAGTCATCGACTCAGCAGACTTTTTGGAAGCCCTACCGGGAAAATCCTTATTATGGCAATGGACCATGGAATTCCATATGGCGATGTGAAAGGGCTGGAGGACATTGAAGAATTGTTGAAAATCGCTGGACGTGGCGTTGATGCCGTTATCCTTAACCGCGGAATGATAGATACATTAGACCATGAGGTTCTTAACCGGTTCTCCCTGATATATAAGCTCAATGGAGTGACCTCTTATGCTCCCAACCCCTTTGATCTCGTGATGTTCTCGACAGTTGAGGAGGCACTTTCTTACGATCCAGTTGCGCTATCCTACGAATTTTACATCGGAGGGGAACATGAAAACAGAAAATTGAGCGAACTTTCGCAGGTGCTCATGGACTCCAGAAAATATGATGTGCCTGTAATCAGTCATATCTATCCCAACGAGGAGAAGAAAGACCCAAAGATGGTCTCACACTGCATCAGACTGGGTTGGGAACTGGGTACTGATATCATCAAGACGTTTTATTACCCAGGAATGAGGGATCAGGTATCCAGAACAAGGAAACCAATTCTCATTGCGGGTGGCGGAAAAATGAACAACATGGACGAAGTCGTAAGGTACGTTCAATCCGCGATGAACGAGGGCGTAAGAGGAATAGCCATGGGTAGAAATTTCTGGGGATGGGGATCTGAAACCCGTTCCCTGGTTGAAAAACTCGATAAGGTCGTCCATGGTAAAAGCGAAAGGAATTAAAAACGATTATGCCTGATAATTATGGTTTAAGCTGGGGGACAACAAGATGGGAAATGTGGACAAAGTATTAAATCTGAAGGCGTTCATAGATGGTCAGTGGGTCAGCAGTGACAAAGAGATTTCGGTGCTGAACCCTGCAACCGGTGGGTTGATGGCAAAGGTACCGAGTTGCGATGGAGGAATTCTTGAGGAAGCTGTTGATGGGGCATCCGACTCGTTTGCTAAAGGCTCATGGTCCCGGCTGAGCCCGGGGGATAGGAGTAATGTACTTCTCAAGGTCGCAGATATGCTGGAATCAAGGACAGCAGAGATTGCCCATATTGAGTCAAGGAACACTGGAAAGTCCATAAAACAGACCATGAACTACGATATACCATATACTATCGATAACATACGCTTTATTGCAGGTGCGTCCCGTGTTCTCGAAGGCAAGGCCATGGCAGAATACTCCTCGGAAGGGACGAGTGCGGTAAGACGTGAACCAATAGGGGTAGTAGGAGTGATTACCCCATGGAATTATCCCCTGATGATGGCCATCTGGAGGGCATTGCCTGCGCTTGCGGTTGGAAATTCGGTAATCCTGAAACCTGCCAGCTACACGCCAGTTTCAACCCTCCTTCTAGCTGAAATGTTTGAAAAGGCTGGCCTGCCAAAGGGAGTTCTTAACGTCGTAACTGGACCTGGAGGTATCATAGGAGAATCCCTTGCGAGGGATAGGAAAGTAGATATGATTGCCTTCACCGGGAGCGAGGAGGTTGGAAGAAGGCTTTCCGAACTTGGCTCAACCACTCTGAAAAAGGTCTCCTTGGAACTTGGGGGGAAAGCTCCGTTTATAGTTTTTGACGATGCGGACATTGGGGCGGCGGTTAATGGAGCCTTGGTGGGAGGCCTTGTAAATAATGGGGAAGACTGCGCTAATTCGACCAGGTATTACGTCCATGAAAAAGTCATGGATAGATTCAAGAATGCCCTGATTTCCGGACTTAAGAAAGCAAAGGTGGGGAATCCGCTTTCACCTGACACAGACATGGGTCCGCTTATCTCTGCCTCTCACAGGGAAAGGGTCGCAGGGTACATTCGTAAAGGCATTGAAGAGGGCGGCAAACTAGAGTATGGTGGTGATGTGCCAAAAGTCAACGGAGGTGAAGAGGGATTTTTCCTCAATCCTTCAGTCATATATACCGAAAACGAGAAATCTGCCATCGTCAAGGAAGAAATATTCGGACCAGTATTCACAGTACTGTCCTTTAACGATTATGATGACGTCATTCAGAGAAGCAACGATGTAATCTATGGTTTGGGCTCATCCGTCTGGACCAAAGACGTTACAAAGGCGATGCGCGCTACAAGAGATCTTAGATTCGGAACAGTATGGGTAAACGAACACGTCGTGGTACCATCCGAAATGCCTTGGGCTGGATATAAAATGAGTGGCCATGGAGCATCTCTCTCACAATATTCTCTTGAGGAATTTACTTATGTAAAGCACGTGTACTTCGACCTATCGGGCAGCGAAAGGAAGTCATGGTACTGGCAGATATATGGAAAACGCTGATTCTCCTGTTTCCCTTTCTTAATCATGAGACTTCGGAAAGAGCATTTCTAAGTTTTGTGAATCGGTGAAAATTCTCCTCGTGTACTCGATACGATGGATCGGGATCAATGGACGCTTTCTCCTTCAACCCAAATTTTTCAGTATCTGCAGGATAATGTTTAATCAACTTCAAGGATTTCATGGAAACTAGCGCTGCCCCCAAAGTGCCAGGTTCTCCATCGACGATCAAGTATTTCATGTTAGTAAGGGACGATATGATTCTTCCCAGGTTCTGTTTTGAAAACCCACCCCCAGCAACTATCATGTTTGGCGATCTCCTAGCTATTAACACCAGGTTCGATATCATATCTGCACTAAGATATGCTAGAGAATGCACTACCGAAGCTATAAGGTCATCCTGTGTGGTTGATTTCTCAAGACCAAAGAATCCCCCTCTAAGTTCTGGGCTGAAGACTGGGCATCTTTCGCCGAGAAGATAAGGCAGAAACAAGACACTGCGGGGGTTAATATCAATCCTCTCCACATCTACGTTTCTACCGAATATATCGTGTACCCAGTCCATAACAGTAGAATACTGTGAGTTGCATCCATTGACCAGGAACCTGTCTTCAAAAAAGATATCATTGTAGAGTACGCTGCTGTTTGCTGGAACATCCGAAACAAATCCGGCACATAGTGTCGACCCGTTACTGGCAAACATCTTTGAATCGGATATACCCAAGAGTCCAAGTGCAGACAAAATAGTGTCCACCGTTCCAATACTTACTTCAACAGTCCTGTAAGTCCCACTGAATTCGGGCTGGACAAGAATGGGTAGTTTTTCTGTAACTCCAAGGTCATGAACAAGTTCGTGCCACCAGTCCATGGAATCGTGTCGAACGAGACCCCATTCAAATGAAGTGTTGATATCCTGCACGGGAATTTCATATGAATTCTCCATCAGCCTATTGAATATGTATCCATTGAGATCCAGTATCCATCTAGAGCGTTTGAATACAGTAGGAAGATTTTCCTTTACCCACATTATCTTATGAGGCAACATCTGCACATTCAGTGCGTTCAGTGTCATTTTCTGGAATTCATAATTTCTGAGCTTGCTAAAGTATTCAGAACCACGCAGGGAATTGTAAGGTATGCCTGTAAGTGGTCGAAGATCAGAATCTACGAGAACCATTATGGGAGCCATAGATGAAATGGAGATGCCTTTTACGCCCAAAGAAACGAATTCATCTAGGATTTGCTTGAACATCTTGAAAACAATGTCTACATCGACATGATTTTCCTGAAACGTATTCTGTGGGTACCTTATCCTCTTCCTTTTCGTGACCTTGAATGTTTTTGCATCATACAGCGTTGCCTTGATGGATGATGACCCGACATCTACGCCACCGATAAGCAAAGAATTTCCCGACGATTTGGCCACAAATGGAAATGACAAGGTTGCATATCAATATATGAGTTGACACAAAATAACATATAGTCCAGATTCTTCGATTACCAGTCTCACAGACCATTGTTTCAGTCACAATTAGATATTCCTATTGGAAACATCATTGTTTGTATAAAATTTACCACAAATGTACAATCAAAATGTCTGGAGTGGATAACTATAGCTAGGGACATAAGTAGTTGATTATATCCAGGTTGAATTTTTTTCTTATGAAGCATTGCGATACCATCTTCTTTATTCTCCCGAATCTTTCCGGCACTCCTCCTCCGGATTCAGCTCCGGAGAACACCTTGGAAATCTTACTGGCGTGATTCCTTCCTGTTATATTCAAGGAATTTCTTGACGGTGCCTGAGGTGTGCCGGAAA
>JAJZOM010000221.1 GCA_021811505.1 Thermoplasmata archaeon
CGATACCCAGGGCCTCGGATCCCGATCACGTTAGGGAAAATGCCGGATCCATAGGGTGGAGAATGACACCGGCAGAAATTGAAACCCTCGAAAAATCGCTGGAATAGGCGCATAACGGATTCATTATGCTAGTTATTATGTGTGAGAGTCGACACTCCAGTAATTACTGAAACCTTAATTCTTCTGGCAATAAATTAATAATAACTGGTTGAATACAGCGGAAGTAGCTTCAGGCGGATATATAATCAAGCATCATGACATCTGGAACTTATGCCTCCTTCGTAAATTCGAAATGGATGAGTGGTTCCGGGATTTGGAATGAAGTTGAAATATACGAGAACAACATCAGCTTGTAGTATTGCCCGATATCCTCCTCGAGACTGGGGGCCGGTAGATCAGAGGTAGATCGCTTCCTTGGCATGGAAGAGGCCCGGGGTTCAAATCCCCGCCGGTCCACTTAAAACAAATCCCACAGAATAGAGGGTTTTTTTATATCAGACGAGGGAAATTGGCATCCCTAATGATGAAGTTCTGAAGATCATCGATTTGTACCACCATATAGAGACCATTTCTGATCCCCTAGAAGTCCTCGAATGAAGCGGATTTTTCCTCCAAGGAAAGCACAGCGCTATCCTCAATGCCCTGAAACTTTTTGATAGGGCATCAGTGAAGGAGGTATTCCGATGATCTCACTCCGGGACATCAAAACCCAGTCAATGATCGGCACCATAATCGGAATTGAAAGGCCGTTTTATGTTTCTGCCTGAGATTCGATCATAATGGAGATTGTGGAATACGATCTGTCTGAATCAGAAAGGCATCTCCGTATATGGCTTGATCAGCACGAAAAGGGTTGCAGTGTAGTGTAAACGCCGGTTGATAACTGTGGATTTTTTCCGGATAACACTAAAGCAAGTCTAAAAATTCCTCACTTGTAAGCTCAGCGTCATTAAGGACGGATTTCAAAGTCCCCCTGTCCAGTTCAGTATGATTTGGTATTGTTATCCTGTGTCCTTGCTTATTCCTCAATATGATATAGTCAATAAAATTGATAATATTATTAACTAATATTATATTATATAATAACTATGAAGGCAGAGGAAGTCCTGAACCTGTTGCAGATATCCCGAAAGATACTTCATGTTTATGCACATAATGGCAGGATCAGGTCCTATCTTTATTTCTGGAAAGTCTCCTAATCATAAACCATCCTTCCCCTGATAATTCCCTAATACTTCCTGTCTAAGGCCTGATAGCGATACCAGAGCAATGGATACCCTTGAAGCCTTAGTGCTGGACAGTATGATCTTCTTCAATTGCTCTTGTGAAGGGGTCCTCTGGCCGTTAAGAGTTGTCGGTATCCTAGCGTTCTTTATCTTGATTAGCTTTGTAAGAACTATGGAATTGTACTTTAGCCATGACCGGTCCGTCTTAAGGCAGGAATCGATATATGACCCTCAGCTTGTTAAATTAAAAGAGCCACGGTGATTGATGCAGTTAACGTGACCATTATGTACATTATATATTTTCTCACGTTTCCATTCATTATCTTCAACGCGATTTTTCTGGATGCTCTTTCATATTTTCCAAAGAATGACATGAGTACCAGATAAACTATATCGAATCTGTGGGCCAGGTAATCATTGTCGATCAGATTCTCTATTTTTGGAAATAACCTATAGAATGTTATTCTTGTCGGATTTGAATAATTGAACGAGTTGTATGTTTTTTTTCTCTCTATCCCCCCAGACCAAGGTTGGACTTCACGGTAATTCCGTGGTTTAATAATATAAATAAAAAAGAGTATAACAGACATTGTTAGAATTATAAAAGTCGGGGATACCACGCCAAAAACTCCATTTCTGAAAGGAGAGAATATCATGTATCCATTTGGTACAATTTCTCCTCCGGACAGGAAGTTTGTTCCGACTTTGCCACTCTGCGCAGGCAAACTGAAGAGATAAAACAACGCTGGAGATATCAGGGGAAGTATCAGCAGAAGATATCCTGCAGTATATCTCTTTTTGGATTCAGCAGTCGAAGAAGTCTTGTCCGCAGATATTCCCATGAAAGAAACAAATTTTGTGAAGACAACCACAGAGATTCCCGCTCCTAGGGCAGCCAGAGAACCAGCAATTACTGCGACAATTGAATAATATTGAATGCCTGAAAGAGACATGATGAAAAGGCTTTCAAGCAATATCCATTCCCCTATTCCGCCCCCAAAGGGAACTAATCCCATCATGGAAATTGAAGCTATTATTAGCCCTTTCTTTGAAATACTTCTCCATTCCGGGCCGTTGAAAGAATCTGTGCTGAATGGTGTCGAACTTAGAATTATGGATTTCCCGATGCCGTGCATCAACGCAAATATGAGAACCCCTATTGAAGCAAATTGTGCCAGTTGAATGTCCCCCATCATTGTAGAAAGAGAGGAAACCCCTGTAAGAACGATCATGGCACCAATGTTCTCCACTGTGCTATAGGCTGCAAGTATTCTCGGATTCTCGGAAGAACTCGCGTATACCGCTCCAACAAAAATTGAGAAAGATCCCATGATAATCAGTGCTATTGGCAACACCTGAAAGTTGACAGACTGTATTAGTGAGGAATCTATTCCGTATATGGAGATGGTGGGAATCATTACACCCAGGATCATTGCCCGTGAGGAATCAATACCACTCATTCCAAGAGAATACCATTCTGATACCTGAAGGGGGATGACTCCACCCTTGATGACAAACCCCGCTATCCAGAGTGACAGGGAAAGAGGATTGTTCAGGAGGTATACCAGAGAAAATGAACCGCTGACAGAGTATGAGACTGCTGCTCCTGCAATCAGGAGGAGCGTACTGATTTCCCCGATACCGAGGAAGACGTATGAAGCGAGAAGTCCTCTACGGTTATATAAGCCAAGAATAAAAATTGCTGAAATTGTGAAAACTTCCCAGAAAATAATTAGCGTTACAGAGTTTCCGGAAAAAAGAGTACCAACAATTCCGAAGAAAAGGAACGTGCCGAAAAAAGATCTTGTTCTGGTCCAGTTTGCCAGTATTGTGTTGAAACCTGAAATCATAAAAACTGTCGATAAGATCAATAAAAACGATGCAGATATGGAATCAAGCGAAAGCTGGAAATGCCCCAGCGTGTACTGCTGAATACTGATGTTTCCTGTCAGATCTAGGACGCTTGTTGCTATGAGGAAAGATGAAATTACAATTGTGGATAACCGTTCTGCTTTTTTGCTATAGATTGAGCTTAGAGCAGTAAATCCAGTCAGAATAAGGATATAAATTACATTCAAGGCATTCCCCTCAACTTCTGTATCGCATTTATTATGACGAATGGATCTGGGGGACATCCGGGCACAATAACATCCGTATTCAGGGCAGTGGACACCGATTTACCGAGTATTCCTCCCGATATTGCACACGTTCCTGTTGCAAAGACAACTCTTGGTTCAGCCATTGATTCAAACGCCCTTAAAACAGCGTCCTTCATTCCTTCTGTAAGTATTCCAGAGATCATCAGGGCATCCGCCTGTCTTGGGGTATTTGTGAACGTGATTCCAAGTCTTGTCCCGTCATATTGTGGACTGGACAGAGCCATAATCTCCAGGTTACATGCGCCGCAAGACCCGGAATCCATGGCATATATCTTTATGGACCTCTCGAGTTCACGTATCACTTTTCTGTTTTGCGATGAGTGTACGTCCATGGAAGGTTCAAAACTGGGGGAACACATTCCACATGAAATACATGAACCGTGAATTACGATGCCATCCTTTATGGCTCCTGAAGGGCAGTATGGATTCTTGTCGCCGCCCTTGTGAATTGGTATGGTAGACCATGGTGAAACCGTCTCATTTTCGCCTGAGGGGAACTTTGTTGTCACAATTCCCTTTCTTAATGATCTTAATATCCACGCTTTCATAATACATCTCCCATCTCTGAAATCCATATTCCCAGACTTTCGAACCCGAAAAGAAAATCTGCAAATGTGTTTCCTTTCATTGATTTGGAAAATGCCCTTAGGTTCAATTGGGACGGGCTCAACAAACTTACGTGAGATATTACATCTTTTTGAAACTGGAGTATGATTGATACATCACCAGAGGGTGTTTCCAGAAAACCACCTACCTTACAGTTGCCAAGAGCAGGAAAGTTTTTGTTGTCTGCAGGAACCCTGAGTACCTTTGAAGTAACCTGCTTGATCAATTTTGCAGATTCAGGAATTTCATGTGACCTGACTATGAACCTCGAAAGTGAATCTCCACCATCCCAGTTTATGCATTTGAAACTGAGATCTTTATAGTAAGAATGAAATTGTCTTCCATCTAATGGTATGCCGCTCGCCCTCAGCGCTGGTCCTGCGCTGTCTTCCCCGGTAATTATGGCAGTCCTGTCCGTTCTGTCGATGAAGATTCTTGAATCGAGAAGCGTGTTCAAAATTTCTTCATATTCTCCTGAGATCCTCTCGATGTCTGAATCAATTCCATTGAGATCAATGCTTCTTGCGAGCCCACCTGGTTTATTCAACCCGAAGAAATAACGGTGTCCAAATCTACTGGCAATAATTCTCAGGAGTTTTTCCCTAATCAACAGAATGTTCATATGAGCTATGTTCTGTGAAGCCCCGCCGGTCAGTCTGGAAGCTACGAACAAATGTGAACTTATTCTCTCAAGTTCAACCATAACTACCCTCGCGAGTTTCACTTCGTCCGGTATATCCAGTCCTGCTGCCCTTTCGCAGGCATCGCAAAATAATGTCGAATATGAGGCAGAATGTACTCCATTCAGTCTTTCCAGTCTTAAAAGCCCCTCCATTGGAGTAAGGCCAGTTACTCTGATTGACCTATTCTTAAAAGAGGTGTCATAATTCACGCTCTCGATCTTTTCACCATAGGTAAGTATGTCAAAGTAGACGCTTTCCACCATCCCTCCGGTTGAAGGTCCGTATGGAAACATAGTCAATTTTGTACCGATCGGACGGGTAATTGCCTCAGTATTTTTTGCAGAGTCATTTTCCACATCACCGGTTCCAAGCTCATCAGAGAATCGAGAAAGCGTTGTCCCTTCCCCATCATACAGATGTGCTCGCATCCTCTGGGTCACAATATCCCTCCGAGGAAGAGGAATGTAAAAATTCCTGAAACGATGATTGCGGTTCCTGTTATGATTGTCTGCTGGATAGATATTCTTGTTGGGCTGCGGATATGGGACATGCTGAATACCATGTTTAAAACCTTATAATTGATGGAGAGGAAAATAATAGTGATGAGGGCAACCACAACAATTGCCACAACCCCAAGCCCTTCAGAGTAAAGCCCGGATATGATAAAAAATTCACCGAGGAAAGTTCCAAAAGGGGGGGCTCCGGAAACAGAAAGAGTGGAGAGTATCAATGTGTATGAAGTGAATGGCTGGTTTGTCCAGAGGTTGGTTATCTGGGACATGTTTCTTGTTCCATACACTTCAATGACATTTCCACTTGAATAGAAAGCACCCGCTTTGCCAAATGCGTGCGTGAGTATGATTATTATCGAGCCTAACAATGCCATATTTCCAAGCACAAACCCAAGAAGTATTAGAGACATGTTCTCCATGGTCGAATAAGCATACATTCTCTTGATGTCCTTCTGTGATGCCATAACCAATGCGACAAACAAGAGTGTGATCAGGGCAAAAAATATGCTTGTTCCGTAGATAAGTTGCATATTTATTGTGTGTATAATGATATATATTGCATAAACAGCTATTGGAAGCAGAACCGCAGAAAATATGGCACTGATTTCCGATGGCGCCCTCCCATGGGCGTCAGGAAGCCAGGAATGCATGGGGAAAATTCCTGCTTTTGTGCCGAATCCAATTATGCCAAA
>JAJZOM010000202.1 GCA_021811505.1 Thermoplasmata archaeon
CATCTGTATATATGTCCTGCGATGAGAAATTAAAGAATGGGTAATGGAGTTTGGAGTGCCCACGGACAGTAGTAACTTAAGCCGGTGAATAAATGAATGTTCAACACCTGGTTCCTTATTTTACTGAAAGTTCCTGTTAAATTGTCACATTTAAAGAAAATGTTATTAAGAAAGGCTGGCTTATTCATAGTATGCAGAATGATAAGCCTCTGCCGGAAATTGATCCTATAAATTCTCAGTTTTTTAAAGGATTAAGTGAAGATAAGCTTCTGATACAGAAGTGCATAAAATGTGGGAACACTCAGTTTTATCCAAAGGCAATTTGTGTAAAGTGTTATTCTGTTGATCTCGAATGGGTAAAAAGTTCCGGAGAAGGAAAAGTCTACTCATTCACTGAAATAAACCGGGTCATTATGAACTCCAAGGAATTCGAGAAGGAGGTGCCTTATGTCATAGCGTCAGTCGAACTCAAGGAAGGAATCAGATTGTACAGCAGGATTCTTTCTGAAAATGGTAAAAATGTCAAGATAGGGGACCCAGTGAGAGTTGTTTTCAGGACCGTGTCCGAAGAAATAGGGCTTCCAGAATTCAAATTGCTTTAGATACAAAAACGTACGTAACAACCCTTATCATTTTCTGTGTAAGCAGGCGTGGAACCATAGAAGTTGTTAAATACATACTGGGTGTAAAGTAAATGTTGCCCGGTCCAGAACTGTTACATGAGATAATAGGCCATGGAGACAAAAACTCGACGTGTATAATTGATGGAGGTTACAGTTTTACTTACGGGCAGTTAGGAGAAAAGATCACAAATCTGGCATCTTACCTCGTCCACGAGTATAGTATTCAAAAAAGGGAGAGAGTTATCCTCTATCTCCCTAACAACTGGAAATTTGTGGTAGCATTCTATGCTGTTCTGAGAGCCGGCGGCATTGTGGTGCCGGTCGATTTCAGATCAAGCAAGAGAGAATTGGATTACATTTCCGATAACACACAAGCTTCCATCCAATTTGTTGACGAAATCAAGAGAGATTCTGCATCCAATTCTTGCAAAGAAACAATTATAGTAAGTCGAGGCCCCAATTTTTATGGTAGTTCTGAGGGATTTAAACCTCCGGAAATCAAACCGGAAGACACCGCAGTTATTTTCTTTACCGGAGGGACGACAGGGTTCTCTAAAGGAGTTCCGCTTAGCCACAGGAATGTCATGCATATGCTGTCAGGTCTGAGCGGAATGTTGGGTCTTAAATATGGAAAGGAGACATTTGTACAGTTTCTTCCCATGACACACAGTGGTGGTATGAATTGCAGTATGAATACATCACTTTACAATGCCGGAAAGACTATAATTATGAGTAAATTCGACCCCACGGTTCTCCTGGACATAATAGAACAGCAGAAAGTATCAGTGGTTATTGGAGTCCCAACGGTATACAGCAGTCTTGTAAAATCTACTGATCTCAGGAACAGGGACCTCTCCTCAGTGAGAATATTCTTCTTATCAGGGGACAAGATACATGAGAATGTGGCCAATGAATTCAGGGCTATGACCGGAAAAACCATTGTTGTGGGTTGGGGTCTGACAGAAGCTTCTCCACAACTTTCTGTGGCTCCACCCGGGAAATTCAAGGAAAATTATGTGGGCAAGCCTCTACCGGGAACCGAGATTGTTACAGTGGACGGCGAAGGGAATATACTTCCAGCTTCATCAATTGGAATGTTAGCGGTTAAAGGTCCTCAGGTGATGTCGGGATACTGGCGGAACGAGGAAAAGAATCTAGAGGTATTTACATCTGGGGGCTACCTCCTTACTGGAGATACTGGATATGTAGGAGAAGATGGCATCTACTTGTTAGGACGGGCGAAGGATGTTATAATTTCAGGTGGATATAAAATTTGGAGAACAGAAGTGGAAAATACGATAATGGAGCACGAATGTGTTAGGGAGACCGCAGTAATTGGCATAAATGATCCTATTTATGGAGAAACAGTAAAAGCATTCATCGTTTCCAAATGTGAAATAACGAAGACTGATATTGTTGCGTTCTGCAGGGCCAGACTTTCTGCATACAAAGTTCCGAGAATCATAGAATTCCGCTCTGAGCTTCCGAAATCATCCATAGGTAAAATACTGCACAGAGTTCTAGAGCAAGAAAACGCGAGTAGAGAATGAGAGATTTTATGGCATGACTCGGATAACAAATCTAACACAATGCTGCTGCAAGAATTAGTAATGCACTGCAATGGAAAGTTTTCGACAACAAGATTTAAGAGTTTTATAATTCTCTGCATTATATTATGAGAAAAGTTGCAGTATCGGGTTACTCCATAATGAAACCATCTCGAGCCAGGAAAGACAAGGGTGAAGAGGTGTACACTACCGAACAATACCAAGCTTTTGCGCTGAATAAACTTCTGGATGCTGTGGGGATCTCTAAAAAAAATCTCAACTCAATGAAATATGGAATAGGGTTGAACAGGCCCATGTGGCCGCACGCCATGATATGGTCTTCTGAAGTAATAGCTAACTTAGGTCTCTCTCCTTCTCTAACATTTGTTTCTGATCACGGTGGCGCTGCAGCCTTTTTTTCAATGGTTCAGGGATATCTTTCCATAGCCTCAGGAAAACTGGACCACTTTATCCTTATAGGCGCAGATACCCCCATGATGCCCGCACCTATGCAATCTCGCTTCAGGCCTGAGCGTACCTGGAGATATGAAATTAATTACGAAATGCCAATAGGAATGGTTGGCCCGCTAAGTGAGGGGGCGTTCATCATGAGGAGACATATGAACCAGTATGGTACTAATGAGGAGCAGTTGGCAAACATCGCAATTACATCCAGAAAACATGCCATGCTCAACCCAAACGCCTATCTGCGTAAGCCCCTCACCATTGATGAATATATGAAATCTCCAGTAATTGCTTCTCCAATGAGGGTGATGGATGCAGTCATACCGATTAATGGAGCCTACGCAATCATGCTTTCGAGTGAGGAACACGCCAAGAAGATTACAGATCGACCCGTATACATCAAGAGTTTCGAAACAGCCTTGAATACAGATGCAGAAAATGATCTCAGAGACATAACGGATTTGAAGATGGGTGCTGCAACAGACAAGGTACTCGAGGAAAGCGGCGCATCTAGAAAAGATGTTGATTTTCTCCAGCTATACGACGACTTTACCATAATCGTGTTAATGCAGCTGGAAGCTCTGGGTTTTGCAAAGCCAGGGAAAGGGGGACACTTCATTGAAAATAACGATATCTCCTATAACGGAGTCCTTCCAGTGAACACTGGCGGAGGGCAACTATCAGGTGGCCAGGCCGGTACTGCAGGAGGTTTCTCGCTTTTCACAGAGGCAATCCAGCAATTGAGAGGTGAAGCAAGCGGCCGCCAGGTAAAGGACTGTAAAATGGGCCTTGTTACAGGTTTGGGCGGACTTGGTTACAACGGAAACCTTCTCAACAAGGGAGTAATGGCTCTATCTAACTACTGACGGAAATGGGCAGGGAGACCCGTTATAATTTATTTGGCGGGTTTTGGATTAGCTTGGCATCTAACACCACGGCTGAGTCATTGCCCAATATTACCGGATTGAGGTCCAGCTGTTTTACATTAGATCCTATTGCTGTAACGAAATCTGAAATTTTCAGAAGAAGGCGGATGAGTTCATCTCCGGAAACTCTGATATTCCTGAATCCTTCAACAAATTTTCTGACACCAACGCTGTTTATCATGTCCTCCGCATCGTTCCTGTCAATGGGTAGGAGCCTGAATACCACGTCCTTGTAGAGTTCTGTGTATATTCCTCCCATGCCAAGCATAATTACTTGCCCAAAGCTTTCATCGTCAATTGCGCCAATTATTATTTCAACGCCTGAGCTGATCATTTCCTCTATCAGGAAATTCTTGCCGGGAAATTTCCTGAACATCTTCTCAAACTCTATTCTTAGTTGGCTGTAATCCCCAATTCCTGTTTTGACACCTCCAGCTTCAGTCTTGTGCAGAATCTCAGGGTCTGAAACTTTCAGAACCACTGGATAGTGCAGATCCAAGCTGTCCGGAATATTCTTTACCGTCACACCTTTTGGAACAGAAATTCCATAAAATGACAGAATGTCCTTCAGGGTACGTTCATCCACCCTTCCACTTTCTATTAGCTTGCGGGCTTCATCAGCATTCACTGACTTTCCCTCCTTTCAACATATGCACTGTAAACACGCAAAGCTTTGACCGCTTTCACAGTTCTATGCACGGATGGATAAGCTGGGATTTTTCTCTTCTCAAATTCAACTATCAAATCTTTGGCTATCTGGGACCCGAGAACCCCCACGACAATCGGTTTCTTTTCGTTCTTGTACTTATCTATAACCTCCACAACTCCTACACCCATTCTTGGAGTTTGAGGCAATGGGTATGCTATAATCCCATCAACATTTTCATCATTTTCAAGAATGCCTATAACCTTGTCAAAGTCCGATATGCTTCCATCTGCAGTCAGATCAATCGGGTTATTCGCTGAGGCAAAAGGGACAATAACTTCTCTAATCTTAGATTTGGTCTCGTCTGAAAACTTCGCCATTTTCAATCCTACACCATTAATGCTGGAAGAGACATAATCTGCAGTTATGACTCCCACTCCTCCCGCTGTTGTAAGTATTGCAATTCTGTCCCCTCTAAGTTTACTGGAATATGCCAAGACTCTGCTGTAATCCATCATCTCAGTTTCATCGAAAGCCCTTACCGCCCCTGATTGGGAAATTGCGCCGTCAACAATTGCATCATTTGATGCCATTGCCCCAGTATGTAGGGATGCTGCAATAGCGGATTCCTGAGTTCTTCCGGATTTCAGGATAATGACTGGTTTTTTCGGGCTTACCAGTTTTACCTTGTCAAAAAACTCTCTGCCTTTCGGCACACTTTCCAGATACAATACAATGCTTTTGGTGTTCTTATCGGAAGCAAAATAATCAAGAAGTTCTACCTCATTCAAATCTATTCTGTTTCCAAGATTGAGGAATGCTGAAATTCCGACATTATATTCAGACACTGCATCCATGGTGAGAAGCCCAAGGGCCCCACTCTGAGACACAAATGCGATATTTCCTTTCGGAAGGAATGATATCATTCCTCTGGAAGTGAGTGATGTATTCACTCCTGAATGAGGGAAATACACTCCAAGAGTATTCGGACCAATTATCCTTGTAGGTGTATTTGTTATAAGATTCTTCATCTGCTGCTCCCTCTCTTTGCCTTCTTTTCCAAGCTCAGAAAAACCACCGGCAATTACGATCACGTAATTAACTCCCTTTTTGACACAAGCGCCCAGAGCGTCATAGACGCGGTTAGCAGGAAGAGCTATGACTGCGAGATCGGGCACAGACTCAAGATCGTCTATGGATGGATGGCATTTAAGGCCCATTACTTCGGGGCTTGATGGATTAATCGGGATAATCTTTCCACCATAGCCTGAATCTATCATGTTTCTCAAGACTGCATTCCCTATTTTCGTAGGATCCTGAGACGCTCCAATTATGGCAACAGCCTTTGGGTCAAAGAGATCATTGAGCATAAAATATCAACGGTGAATCACCTATAAATGTTCTCTCGTTTCACCACTGCGAGAAACAGCGCGATTTATCACTGGAACAGAACAAAGAATGCCAGGCATATTTCAAAATTTATGGCAACAAATCTTAATACTTCAACTATGTATTGCAAAAAGAGGATATTTTATGGATTACAAAAACATAGAGATTTCCAGAAACAATGCTGTTGCCACAGTATATTTTAACAGACCGGACAGCCTGAATTCCTGGAATGAAGCACTGGTTGATGAATTAACCGATTTCC
>JAJZOM010000021.1 GCA_021811505.1 Thermoplasmata archaeon
TGCACCGAATTCCCTCAACTTGGAAATTTCACCGGTTGCAGTCCCCCCATCCAGCAGGATAATGCTCGTCCCGTTGCCTACAACCTGTTTGGGCCCATGTATGAATTCCCTGATCGCATAACCATCAGATATTGTGTTGGAGGATTCTTTCATCTTCAGTGCCCCTTCCAGGGCTGTTGGGTATAATAATCTTGAACCAAGAAAAACTACGTGATTTCCGAGCCTGTCTGCAATGTCGCGAATGTTATCTTCATCAGCGAATATTTCCCTGATTGAAGAGTTTATCATCGGAATAGAATCCCTCAGTTCCTTGTTGCAGAGAAGCATATAACTTTCCAGTACAACTGTAATTTGTGCGATATATGATTTTGTTGCCGCCAGAGCCATTTCCTTGCCGACATTTGTGTAGATCGTAATGTCTGATAATTTGTATAGTTCGCTATTCTCACCGTTTGTAATCCCTATAACCGTCATTCCAAGCTCTTTTGCAAAGCCTGCCGCGTTGAGGGCATCAGAACTTTCTCCTGATTGGCTGAATACTATGAGAACACTGTCAGAAAAGACTTCCCCCTTTGTGAACCAATAATGGAATTCTGATGCCGGAATGGAGACTGGTGATATTCCTGTTCGATTCAGCAATATCTGGTAGAGCATTGCAGCGTGGAGACTGGTCCCGCTGCCAGTAAGAAATATGCGTCGAGCTTTCCTTATTTCCACATTTGCTTTTCCAATACTATCCCAGGTGGAGTCCAGTATTTTGTCAAGAATCTCAGACTGTTCATATATTTCCCGTATCATGTGTTCCAAGATCAGCTACCTCTGGTTGCATTAAACACAAGTGATATTCGATTAAAATAACTTCTCTAAGCCCGTGACCTTGAATCACAACTTTGCATTCGGGCAATTGAGCAACTGAAAGCTGATTGTTTGTTGCTTCCGGGACTATTCCGGCGAAAA
The DNA here is from genome assembly GCA_021811505.1 of Thermoplasmata archaeon. The sequence goes on from JAJZOM010000021.1 coordinate 958, forward strand.
TTGTTAATATGTGTCGGAATACTCTACTGTGTATTTTGTCGGAATTAGTGTTGCGGATATCCGGAAAGAACCAAAATTCGAATCTGAAAGAGATTCACAATTGATTTATGGTGAGGAAGTCAGAGTAATCTCTTCACACTCTGAATATTCCCTCATAGAGGGGCGAGACGGCCTTCAAGGATACATGAAATCGAGACTCATAGTTAATGGAAAACCAAGAACGCATAAGCTAAAGGCAAGTTATATTGCAGAAACTGCCAGATTCCCCTTTGGATCTTATGTCAGCAAAGAAGATGTTGATAAATATGGAATCCCGAGGAATATATTGACAGGAATTGGCAACTTCGATTTTTCCGTGCCAGATCTTTCAAGGAGTTTTCTCGGGATACCATACCTCTGGGGAGGTACCTCCGACTTCGGTTTTGATTGCTCAGGCTTTGTCCAGAGGCTGTACAGATTCATCGGAAAAGAGCTCCCCCGCAACGCGGACTGGCAGAGGGATTTCACTGCAGATGTTCCGGGATTTGAAAAAGCGATACCGGGGGACCTTGTTTTCTTCAAGAATCATGTCGCATTATATCTTGGAAATAACATAATAATACACGCAAACGGCTATGATGCCTCCATTAGCATGACGGATCTCTCTGACGAGAGCGAATATTCCGGGGAACTGCTTTCAATATTCGAAAAAATTGGAAGAGTCCAGAAGAGCCTTTGAGGTGTCAAATGCATCAGACAAAATTCAAAAGCCTATGCCTCGTTCAATGGAGAGGCCGACCGGTTGCCAGCCCTCCCTGCTTTCGGGAGTCCGATTGTTTTGAGAGACGTTTCACATGAGAATCCTTTCCATGATGTCAGGCACCTCCACGGATGGGATAAGCTGGGTTATTGCCGATCTGGAAGAGGATATGGAAGGAATACATTTTCATATAATTGAAAGCGGTGTCCACAAATTCATGCCACATGTTCGCGATGAACTTCTTTTGTTAACGAACAGCGGTGAGGGATCTCTGAAGACCGTTAACAGTGCCCATTGGAATTTAGGACGGGAGTTGATTCGGGCAGCAGGCAAAATGAAGAATAAGCCTGAAATTGCAGTTTTTTCTGGCCACACCCTGTATCATGCGGAGCAGTCTGGCGGTGTCCATGGAGGTACATTCCAGATTGGTGCTGTGGAACCACTTTCAGTTTATCTGAACGTGCCTGTCATTTCGGATTTCAGGTCAAGTGATGTGGCCGCAGGCGGAATGGGTGCACCACTGGTTCCATTGGCGGATAGTATACTTTTCGGGCCTGACCTGCTCGTTCTTAACATAGGCGGAATTTCCAATGTTTCCTTTACTGGAGAAAACATAGCCGGATTCGATTTGGGACCCGGAAACATGCTATTGGATGGAGCCATGAAAATTTTGTTCAAAAAGGAGTTTGATCATGATGGAACAATAGCTCTTTCAGGAAAGATAATCCATGAGCTTCTTAATACACTGATGGAGGATGAATTCGTAAATGCAAACCCGCCAAAGAGTTGTGGCAGGGAGAGGTTTGGATCTCATTATCTTGAAAAAATACTTGGAAATCCATCTTTTTCAAACTATCCCCCGGAGGATATCATAACTACCCTTGCCGAGTTCACTGTACGAAGTATAGAACGCAACATCAGGAAATATTTTCCTGCTGGCCTCAAGCTTGTGTGTGCTGGGGGTGGAGTAAAGAATAAGTATTTTACCGGGAGATTGTCGGAACTATTTCCCGGAAAATTTCAGGTAAGTGATTCTATGGGAGTGCCTCATGAATTCCGTGAAGCACTCGCATTTGCGGTGATTGGTTACCTTTCATCAAGACTTAAGGCGTCGAATTCTGGGGCATCGGGTGCAAAAAAACTGATCCCGCTGGGCAAGGTAACTTTCAATGGCCTCAAAGACGTGAAATTCTGATTGTTGTGAAGCATAAATGACTTTGCTGATAATTGCCATATTACTAAAAGTGAATTAGCAGAGAGATTAATATGGTACAGTGGGTGTTAGCAACATGGGTAAAAGGGTCATTTTGGGCAATATCCACAGAATTTCCAGTTTGAAAATGCTGGTTGTGTTCATATCGGTTCTAACTCTGGTACTGCTATCTTTCAACATTTTTAACTATAATCAGATAGGACATGCGACGGGATTAAATGATATTCAATACGATAAGGTATCATCGGGTTATTATCCTGGTTATTCTTACAATGGCCAAGATGCTGTAAATTACGCGAGACTGGTAGACCAGAAATACTACCATTCATCATCCTATCCATCCGGAGCAAACACGAGGCTGTTTCAAAAGAACTTGGACTATTATGGTTCAGAGGACTGCGCCCATTTTGTCTCCGAAGCATTGATTTCCGGTGGACTCACATCCCTTGCTTCGAATCCTCCCGGAGATAATCTAACTGGATATGATCACAATTATTTCGTTGGAAGCTATGGAATCGTTGGAGTTTACAGGCTTGCAGACTATCTTGCTGGCTACGATCTTCCGGTTTTTCCAAATAACGCAACAGATGAGCAGACAATAAGATATCAACCCATACCTGCCTCGTATTATGGATCACCTCATGCTTCAGTATACTATGTTACGAACGACAGTATGTTTCCTTCATATTTCCTCTCCCCGGGAGACGTGATCATTGACGGTGGAGCTGGAAATGGCCATGCAACGCTTTATGTCGGAAATGGAACTGTTATTCAGACTGATCCTGCAAACGTGTGGCAGTATAATCCAGCTACTGATAATAATATCAGTTTTTATGGGCTCCTGACGCTTAATGGACAAAATGTCTCAGCTCTCTACATACATATGCCGACTATACTGCCACTGAAAACTGTCCGGATTACGGGAATACTTGGTGATACAATTGTAAATTCATCGCAGACAATAACTTCTGGTGGCGCCAGAATGCTGATGATCGCTTCATTCCCGGATGGAGTAGGATTCGGGAATTACACATACAGGTGGACTGATAATGGTGTTGTGGTCTCCACGTCCCAAAGTTTCAATCTTTCTATGTTCCCAGGAAACAATAACATCGAAGTTGAATCGACCGGAAGTAACGGAACTGCTTATGCAAATATGACATTATTCAATGGCGAGCCTGGGTTATCCGTATTTGGACTTAACGAAATGTTTTCAGTTTCGATTCTGGCTGTCCCCATCATACTGGCAGTTGCAGGGATAGTCGTTTATGCGCTGAAAAGACGATGAAATGTTCACTGTATCACCTGCTACTGATGGGGAGATACCCCTTTTATTAAAAAATAACGAGGAAACAGCATTATTTTCAAAATTTATAAATTAAACTTTAAGATGTTCCATTCCATGAATTACCTCCTCTCATATTCATTTCGTGACAGTGATGGTAATGCCATCTCCTCCATGAACGAGGATATCCCAATTATGCCTGCCTCAAACATGAAGATCATCAGCGGATATGCAATTTACAAACTTCTTGGAAAAAACCACGAACTTGAGACTATCTTTTCAATTCATGGCGATACCCTCATAATCAGTGGCGGACCTATGCCGTTATTCTCTCAAAAAGATCTCATCAGCATTTCCGATGTTATTGGCAAAGTAGGAAGAAAGATCAACAGACTGGTATTTACCGATAAGGTCCTGGACACAAAGAGATACGCGCCAGGATGGTCCATAGATGACAAACGATTCTGTTATCAGAGTGGTATCTCCACATTCTCGTTGAGCGAGGGTTGCTACATAAAAGGAGGTGAACAGATACAAACCCCTGATTCCTGCCATTCAGATGGTACTCTGGCGCACTCCGATCAGATCCAGAATCTGGGAAAGTCGTTGTGGAAGTTGGCAGGCGGTGACGGCAGACCGAGTATCCACAGGAAGGATGTGGAGACAGGGGAAATTCTCTTTACCCACAGGGAAACCGTCGGAGATATTCTGGATCACATTGAAGAGGTGAGCTGTAACTTCTCCACCGAGGTTCTGACAAAATACCTTTCTCATTCGATACAGAAAAGAAGGGGCAACTGGAACGATTCCATCAGAATAATAATGAAATTTCTTGGTGAATTGGGGCTCGATATTTCTGGAATCAATATTGCAGATGGTTCCGGCCTTTCAAGACTCAACGCTGTCCCTACCAGTTTTCTATCACAACTGATTCACAAAATCATTCAGTCAGGGGATTATGATTTTATCGACTACCTGCCATACCCGGGAAAGGGTACACTGAGAAATAGGCTGTCAGAGCTTTCCCAATTCAAAATCAGAGCAAAAACGGGGAGCCTTTATGGAGTTTCAACTCTGTCAGGCTACATCAGAAAACTTGGGGTATCATTCAGCATAGCAGTCAATAATTATACCGACACTGGAAAACCTGCAAGTGAAATAGTGGATCAGCTGCTTATAAACACCGTTAGAAAAATTCACGAGAATTAGACCCAAATTCCGTGATTGATTTATTTATATCTTTACTGATATTCATCCAGCGATGGATCAGCTAATTTTTCCCCCCTTCACAAACAGAAATAACAGGCTATTTCTCGAGAATCACGATCTCTGCGAGCTGTGCAGCATTCATGGAACACCACTCTTAGTTACTTCAGAGAAAAGACTCAGGGGAAATTATCGAAGGATACATGATGCATTTTCGTCACTGTATTCGCACTTTGGAATCCGGTACGCAATAAAATCAAATTCCAATCCTGCTGTGATCTCTATCCTGAGAGACGAGGGATCGGGAATGGATGTTTCTTCCATTAATGAACTGAATATAGCCAGATATTGTGGGGTTTCAGTTGACAAGATACTGTTCTCGCCTAATAATGCCAGCAGAGATGAATTGATGGAAGCTTTGAAAATCGGTGCTGCCATAAATTTT
>JAJZOM010000256.1 GCA_021811505.1 Thermoplasmata archaeon
CCCTTCATATCGGCGACGAAGCCAAATATTGCTCCTCCAACCAGCTGGCCAATAATTGTTGCTACTCCAACGAGCGCAGACAATGCCGGTGTTAATCCAAATAACGGACCTATAAAGATAAGGGCCGGACCTATTACGAGCAGATCGTATCCGTCCAGAAAATAGCCCATGTCCGACAGAGCCGTTATGAAATAATGGTAACGTCTTGGCTTTAGACTGTCCATTTCTCTCAAAAATTGACTTTCAGTCATCTTGTGCCTTACAAATATCAGCTTTTTAATTTTTCTGTATCGAAATACTATAGAATATATATCCAGATGAGGTTAATTTCAAAGAAGTAGTAACTTGTTCCAATCTCCTCAGAGGTCTTTGAGTCTACCGAGAGTCTTTTGCCATCCATGGTAAATCCGGTCACCTATGGGCCTGTCTATTTCTGGGGAGTAAGATTCGCCGGATTCATTCAGGAACTTTCCAACTTCACTGATCGGAATTTGTTCAAAAACAGCCAAGGAAAGCGCCGCAGCCCCTTTTGCAGTAATGCTTCCTGAGTTAGCTGGAACTGTAATGGGAATACCCAATATGTCCGCAAGAAACTGGTTGAACTCTGGGTTGTTTGTTAATCCTCCGTCGATCCTGAGTCCGTTTATATCAATTTTCAGAGATGCCTCAAAAGCCCTGAGGATATCCTTAGTTCTGTAGGCTATTGAAGCGATGGCGGACACAAGTAAATCCTCCTTGGATGTCGCGTAATTGAGACCCACTATCGCTCCCCTCATATTCGGGTCCCAGTAAGGAGCGCCGAGCCCCTGAAGGGAGTTCACAAAATACAGGCCCGGATTCTTCAGGACTCTTGATGTTATTTCAGTGATGTCGTCGTCATTGAAATCTATCTTGATTGACTTTCTAAGCCATTCCATCAATCCTCCAGCTAAAAAAATGCTTCCTTCAAGACAGAAATTCCTGCCACCGGATTCGTCCGTAAAGGCAATGGACGTGAGAAGATTTTTGTCGTACACAGGATTGGGACCGGTATTGGTCAATATGAAAGCCCCGGTACCGTAGCTGCTTTTTGTCTGTCCTCTTGACATGGAACCGTGACCCAGTAGTGAAGCCTGTTGATCCCCGATAATTGAAAATATCGGGGAACTGAATCCTACAGCTTCCGTGCTGGTATCTGCAATATGCGAAGCTGACGGGAGAACACTTGGAAGAATTTCATATGGTATCCCGAGAATGTCGAGTATTTCCTGATCCCAGTCCAGAGAATGAATGTTGAATAGCATGGTTCTGGAAGCATTGGACGGGTCAGTTACATTATCTGATCCCCCGCTAAGATTCCACACAAGCCATGAATCCACTGTCCCGACTGCGAGTCTGTTTTCCTTAATAAGTGCATCAATTCCCGGAACGTTGTTTAACAGCCATTGGATCTTGCTTGCGCTGAAATACGTGTCCGGAATCAAGCCAGTCTTGGACTTGAAAAATGAAAAATGATCAGACCTGAACCGTTCCACCAGGGAGCTATTGCGCCGGTCCTGCCATGATATTGCCTGGTGAATCGGTCGACCGTCACGTTTGTCCCAGGCAATTACTGTCTCCCTCTGGTTAGTTATTCCTACAGAAGCTATGTTACCTGCTTCTGTACCGGTTTTAAGCATCACGTCTCTGATGACCTTCCGTTGTTTATTCCATATTTCTTCTGGATCCTGCTCCGCCATACCTTGATTACCGTAAGACATCGATATTTTCTCTGAAGCTGATCCTATAAGTTTCAGGGAATTTGACCATATTGTAGCTTTGACAGCAGTCGTACCAGAATCAATTGCCAGAATCACACCGGTCATGGCAGTTCAAGGGTTTCCATGTACTTAATTCTGACCGGGCTTTTCTGGAATCCTGATTCTAAAACGGTTTGGTTCATGAAGTCCCCATTCGCTTCAATTTGCCAAGCAGTACATCTGCCGCAACGCCTATTGGTTCCCAGGTCGGTGAAAATGGCGGTGAATAGGAATAGTCAATCTTGGTCAGGTCTTCCACCATCAATTTGGAATACATCGCGGATGCCAGGACGTCAAGGCGTTTTGCAACTCCTTCTTTTCCCATCAGGTTTGCTCCGATCAATCTGCGTGAACCAAGATCAGCGGTGAGTTTTATTGTAATTGGCGTCGCCCCGGGGTAATACGAAGCTTTTGAAGTTGAAGTTATCGTGGATGATACCGGCTTGAAGCCGGATTCCAGCGCCTCTTCGTCAGTCAGACCAACTCTGCCAATTTCCAGATCAAATACTTTCACTACCTCAGTTGCACAGATGCCGGCATATTCTGCACTGCCGCCGACTGCATTTTCACCCGCAGTTCTTCCTTCTTTGTTTGAACCGGTGGCAAGCGGGAAATATGTGTCCTTCCCATTCACCATATTCCTGGTGGTTGCTACATCGCCGGCTGCATATATGCCTCTGATATTGGTTTCCATGCGTTCGTTGACCTTAATCGCATTGGAAACCCCTGTCAATATGCCTGCGTTCACAGCAATTTCACTGTTCGGAATCACACCAACTGAGACGAAAAGCAGATCAGCCGGGATATATCTGGAACCTGTTGTTACACCTGTAATTTTCCCATTTTCGCTATTTATCTTGTCTATCCGTGAATTCAATAGGATATCTATGCCATTACGCTTGAGGGTTTCCTTCACCGTTTCCATCATTTCCCTGTCAAGGCCCCTGAGTATCCTTTCTGATCTCTGGATTATTGAAACCTTGATGCCACGCTTGGTGAATGCTTCGGCCATCTCCAGGCCTATGTATCCTGCTCCAACAATTACTGCATCTTTTGCTGATTTGACTGCATCTTCTATGGTTCTGAGTTCGTTGAGAGTCCTGAGTGTGTACACCCCTTTTAAGCCTGAAAATTCATCAGGAATACGTGCTCTGGCTCCAGTGGCTATAACCAGGGCATCATAATGATCGGAGAACATTCCTTCACTGGAATTCACGGCCACCTCTTTTCTTTCCGGATTGATTTCCAGTACCTCTGAATTGATATGCACGTCAATTCGCCTCTCCCCGGTGAATTTGGACAACGGATAATGAATAAGGCTATCAAAATCCGGGACAACCCCTCCAATGAAGAATGGCATTCCACAGGCGGAGTAAGAAACGTATGAGCCTTTTTCGTACACAACTACTTCACTTTCCGGCGAGTTCCTCCTTGCTCTGGATGCTGCACTCATTCCGGCTGCATCCCCACCAATTACTATAATTCTCATTGCTATCACGTCACAGATAACAGAGTTTTAACCAGCTATAATTCTTTAGTGTTGAGCCAGTGTACACATGACCATTTGTGGCCTTTTCGACTGATATCTGTTTTTATCAGGTGTATCGATAACCTTAAGATAAAAAAGTAAATTAATACTATATCGATAAGGGTAAACTCAAGGATAACGATCAAAATGGCACGAATGCATACAAGAAAGAGGGGAAAATCGAAATCAAGGAAAGTTTACAGCCAGGAAAAGCCTAACTGGATTCAGTTTACGAATGATGAAGTAGAAAAGATGATCGTTGACATGAAGAAGTCCGGATCAAGCAAGTCAGACATAGGAATAAAACTCAGGGATCAGTATGGAATACCTGGAGCAAAAGCAGTTCTGGGGAAAAAAATAGGTTCTGTCCTGAAGGATGCAGGAGTTGTTGATCCAGTCCCGGAAGATCTCATGAATTTGATCAAGAAATACCAGAATGTTTCGAAACATGTCGAGGCAAACAGTAAGGATCACAGTAACAAAAGGGGTCAGATGCTACTAATGGCAAAAATTCTCAGACTCGTAAAGTACTACAAGAGAGAGGGGTACCTTTCGCGTGAATGGAATCTAGCCAAGGTCCTATAGTCAGATGCTGAAAGAAATAATCGATCCGGAATTTTATAATTTACTAAAGGAAGGATCAGCCCGGATACTTGAAAACAAATATGTCAGGATACTGGCACATTATGATGGTGACGGTGGCAGCGCAGCAATAATACTTACCACTGCGCTAAGAAGGGCTGGAATTAAATTTCATCTTGGATTCATAAAAAGTCTGGATGGCAAAAGTTTTAATGCGAGGATAGCCGAGTTCCCGGACGTATTTACTATTGTGGTTGATGCCGGATCAGACCAATCACAGCATATTATTGAATCGTCCAATGTGGTGATACTTGATCATCACTTCTTTGCAGACAATGATTTCAGGGGCCTAAACATCAATGCAAGGAAGTTTGGAATTGACGGCACAAGGGAAGCATGTGGTGCTTCGATGGCTTTTCTAATGGCCCTTGCCATGAATGAGCAAAATGCGGATCTTCTGCCTTTCATGCTATCCGGAGCAATATCTGATAAACAGGATATAGGCGGATTGTCCGGCCTTAACAAAACGATAATGGAACATTACGGCTCCGATCTCAAGCATGAGCATACCCTGAATCTAGAAGGGCCTACCATTCTGGATGGTATAACCTATTCCACGGACCCTTTCTTTTTTGACCTGACGGGCAAACCGGACAACGTAAAAGCCAGTCTTGAGGCACTTGGCATAGACTCCGGCAAAGGAATTTTTGCGTTGACTGAGGATGAGAAGAGAAACCTTGTTGAATTCCTCTCAATAAGACTTCTTTCACAGTCTTGCGGCTCGGAAGCGTTGAAATACCTGGAGAATGATCTGATAAAGTTCAATAGAATTGATTTTACTTCAAAGGAGATTAGCACCATTGTGGACGGGAATGCAAAAATTGGATCGAATTCCGTCCCCATAGTGTATTTTCTTGGGGATACCTCTTATAGAGAGGAAATGGTGAACAACTGGCGCATTTTCAAGACAAAGCTGATCGAATATACTTACAGGGCATTCAAGGACATTTACGAGGAGGAAAACGTAAGATACTTTTACGCACCGGAGTCTGAAATGGCAGGTGCCATTAGCGGAATCCTGATGCTCTACCTCCTTAAGCAGGATAAGCCGCTGATTGGCTTTAACGTCGGAAACCATGACACCAAGGTTTCTTCACGTGGCACCCGCAGACAGGTTCAGTATGGTCTCAACTTATCTAACATCATGAAAGAAAGCGCTCTTGAGGTGGGTGGATCAGGAGGGGGGCACGATATAGCCGCAGGGGCAGTCATACCGAGGGGAAAAGAGAAGCAGTTTGTGGAAATTGCCAACCGCCTGATAGGAGAACAATTTTGAATTTTGGTTTTTGTCACTGAAAAGATTTAAGTCAATGAAAGATTATAAGATGAATGGCTCGTATCGGAGTCTTCACAATGGATTTTAAGTTTTACCATGACGTGATTCAATTGTTGAAGCAATGGCAGCTGCCTTTCGTGAGTCTGGAATCACCCGAGGATGTACCATCAGATGTCTCCGTTATCCTTAGCAGCTCAAGGGATGAAGTATCCTTGACGAACCAGATAAAGTCTGATAAACCTGAAGATGCCCTGCGTAAATCACTGTGTACATTTGTTTCGAAAGATTCCTTTGAGAGTCTCGTCATCGGAATAGATCCTGGCCCTTACCCCGGGGTGGCAGTATTCGCAGATAATATACTTACAGAAGCTTATGAATGTCCTGCCCTGGATAAACTTGGTGCGGACATACACAGCATAATCAATTCTTACATGTACAAGGATCTTGAAGTAAAGGTTGGAAACGGAGATGCGCCTAACAGGGATAACATAATAAAAACTCTGAAAGACCTGCACCTGAGAATTACTGTAGTCGACGAGAAAAATACTAGCTTCCCGCACAAGATCCATGACAACGCACTATCAGCAGCAAGAATTGCCCAAAT
>JAJZOM010000023.1 GCA_021811505.1 Thermoplasmata archaeon
ATCTCCGCAAGATCAACATCCATCTTTTGTTCCAACAGTGCCAGAATCTTCGCCCTGTTCCTGCTGAATCCAACTTTCCTAAGCATATCGTAGACACTGTTTGCCCTTTCTGGATTCACAGATAATAATATGGACATCGACATATTTAAAAGTATTGCTACTCCAGCCGGAGTTCTGCCGAGATTATATTATTAGTTGAATTTTTTTTCTTTATCGTTGATTTCATGGTGAATTTATACCTGAGTTAAATAACGTAGTGAATGACGTTTGAACGACTCAGGGGATTCAGGGATCTATACCCGGAAGATGCTGAACCAAAATCATGGGCTTTTTCCATTGCGCAGGAAATTGCGAGGTCATTCGGTTTCCGGATGATCGACATTCCAAGTCTGGAGTCACTGGATCTGTATCGGCTCAAATCAGGTGATGAACTTGTGGGTCAAACCTTCTCCTTCACTGACAAAGGAGGAAGGGAAGTGACCATGGTGCCCGAAGCCACACCATCAGTGGTGAGGATGCTGACATCAAGAAAGGATATTCCGAGACCGGTAAGGTGGTTCAGCATCCCGAAGATCTGGAGATACGAGGAACCACAGTCCGGAAGACTCAGGGAACACATGCAGTTCAACGCGGACATTTTCGGTGTAGATACTCCTGAGGCTGACGCAGAGCTTATAGGCCTGGCAGCAACAATACTTGACGGCCTCAATCTGCAGGGAAATTACGATATCCGGATTAATGACAGGAAACTTATGGAAAACTTGCTGCACAAAATGAACATAAATAACATTTCGGAAATTTTCTCCATAATAGACCGATTCAGAAAAACCAGCCATGAGGATTTCAGTTCGATGCTCAAGCAAAGTGGAGTCCCGGATAAGACAGTTTCAGACATCGTATCGATTCTGGAACATCAGATTAATCGCGGTGATCTGAAAAATTACCTTTCCTCGTACATCGACATTGACCAGAACCTGGGGCAGACAATTGACCGGATGGAAACCACACTAAGCATAATTTCACAATACACAAACTCCAGAATTTATGTGGACTTTTCAACTGTTAGAGGTTTGTCGTATTATACTGGCATAGTCTTCGAGGTCTTTGATTCAAAGGGTGAACTTCGGTCCATTCTCGGAGGAGGCAGATACGACAACCTGGCAAAATTGATCTCAGGTCAGGATATCCCTGCAGTGGGCTTCGGCATGGGAGACGTGGTTCTCGAGCTGCTTCTAAAGAGGGCAGGCCTATGGAAATCCTCCAGTGATAAACCCAGATACTATGTCTGCACTGCTTCGGATGATCTGAGGAAAGAAGCACTGGAAATAGTGATTGAACTCAGGAAAAATGGCTTCATAGCAACGATGGATGTCGCGCAGAGGAATCTGTCCGCACAGTTAAAGAGTGCAACAATTAACTCCTCTGACTACGCGATTATAGTGGGGAAGAAAGAACTCGAAACTGATCAGGTCACCATCAGGAACATGTCAGATGGAACACAGCAACAGATCAACAGAATGAAAATCGTAAACGAGATCAAAAAAATGAAACGGCATGCAGACTAATTGCTTCCTGTTTCTCTGAAAAAATTTATAAAGGATTTCAAGCTTAAAGCTAAAGGTGAAGTATTGTCAATAGCATTTGTCCTCGTGAGCACAGTTCCCGGCAAAGAGCACGAAGTTTTCAATAAAATCTCTAAGATTAACTACGTAGTTGAACTCCACCCGCTCTTTGGTGAGTATGATCTCATAGTAAAGATAGATGCGAAAGATTATACTGAACTCGGCAAGATTGTAATAAACCAGATTAGGACAATCGACGGCGTAATTGACACGAAAACCCTTACAGGAATTAAATTTTGAGGCGTATTGATCTATGATAGCAGCGTATTATCCTTGGGATTGGACAGTATTTTTATTTGTGGTGTTGGCACTTTTGGCATTATCTCTATTTGTTCTGGGGATACTCACCGCCTACTTCGGCAGTGGCAAGAGCAGGACAGTAGGAGTAATTCTCCTTGTACTGGGACTGGCGGTCGGAATCGCGGTTGTTTATGTGACACATTTTACGATGCCAAGTGTGCATTTACTGTACAACGTGATTCTCGGGACTTTGTTCTACGTTCTTGCGGCAGTCATCGGCGCCGTTATCGGCTTGCTGATATTCCTAGGCGCAATAATGAAAACCTGAGTTTGCCTTAAAAGTTTCAAATTACCAACCTTTTTTCTATTGTACAAATTCTCTTTTAAATATTATTACGTAATTGTGTAGCATTCTCCCGACTAAAATAATCACATTGATGGTGCATCCGGGGAGAATGGTGGTGCTTAGGCATGCTAAATTTCGGGGTGATTCCATGGAGTTACAGTTCAAATCCTGACAGATTCCAGCAATCTTTAAATTATACCGATAAAGAATGGGACTCCATACTATCCGGCATCAAGGTACGGTCTCACCTCGTATTAACCACATGCAACAGATCGGAACTCTATTTCACATATCAGGACGATTCTGAGACCGAAGCGGCCATTTTTAGAAATTTTCCGGAAGCGCTTTTGTCCGGCGATGCGATCGAGCACCTTTTCAGGGTATCATCAGGCCTTGAATCGATGTCAGTAGGTGAGAACGAGATTCTTGCACAACTTAAGGATGCATACACAAAAGCCCGCGAAAAAGCGCATACAGATAAAATGCTTTCACTCATAATGAGGAAAACCATAAGCGTCGGGAAAGAGGTAAGAGAAAAAACCAATATTTCCAGAGGAAAAACATCTATACCTGTTATCGCCGTGGATCTGGCAAGAAGCCATGCTGTCATCGAAGGTTCTGCAATAGCCGTAGTTGGAACTGGCCGCATGGCTGAAACCTTCCTAAGGTACATTATCAAAATGAAACCTTCCTACATAACAATCATAGGGAGAAATTCAGAAAGGGGAGAGTATCTTGCTGAACAGTACGGGTGCAAATATTCAGGCATGAATGCACTCCAACAGACCTTGAATGATGTAAGAATAGCCTTTGTAGCAACATCTTCCAGAAATCACATAATCACCCAAGCAACGCTTCCAGATTTTGCCGGGCATCTCCTTATCGTAGACATATCGAATCCCGAAAATGTTGATCCTGGAATCACCAGAATTGACGGAATAGAATTCATTGGCATGAAGGAGATTCAGGGAGCCTCCACCAATGGTCTGCAATTGAAGCGTGAAGAGATACCGAAGGTTGAAAAATTACTCAAAATGGAGCTGGAAAACTTCGATGCGAGGCTGAGAGAATTCCATGCAGAAGAGTTTCTAGCAGAATCATATCAGTTCATTGAATCAATAGTACTTAATGAAACAGGGAGATTCGTGAAAGAAATAGACAACGGCAAGGAGCCTGTTGCCGCAGGGCATCATATGGCCCAATCTATAGCCAACAAGCTGCTGTTCCAGTACACTGTAGCAATGAAAGAGGCTGCCGGGAAAGGAGATATGGATCTCATCTCAAAACTGAGGAAAATTTTTGCTGAAGACTAAATTATTTTGTATCTGCGATCGCACTCACTGATTTTCTGACGGCCTCCAGGGTATCAGTATACTCTTCTTTTCCGTGGGCGAAACTGACGAAACATGCCTCGAACTGAGATTTAGGAACAAATATGCCGTTTTTTAGCATTTCCAGGAAGAACCTGAAGAAAAGTCCGGAATCAGACCCAGCCGCTGTGGCATAATTGACTACAGGTTCATGGTTGAAGAATATCGTGAACATTGTACCTGCCTGATTCACTGTCACATTGATTCCCTCATCATCCATGATTTTGGCTATTTCCTTACTCAGGCGCTCTGCGTAATCTGTCGGTTTCTTATAATCCATTTTTTTCAATCGTGTGAGTGTGGCGATGCCGGAGATCATTGCAAGCGGGTTTCCAGAGAACGTTCCCTGCTGGTAAAGCTTTCCGCGGGGAGCAACATTTTTCATGATTTCTTCCCTGCCTCCGAATAGGCCAATGGGTAAGCCACCTCCTATGATCTTGCCCATTGTGGTCAGGTCAGGTTTGATTCCCACCATGTCCTGATATCCTTTATATCCGAATCTGAAGGCTGTGATAACTTCGTCGAATATCAGGAGAGATCCAGATTCTGAAGTAAGTTTCCTGGAAACTCTCAGAAATTCCGGATCAGGTTTGACAACTCCGATGTTTCCCATGACCGGCTCAAGGATCAGTGCTGCTATTTTCTTGCCATATCTGTGAAAAGTGTCGCTGAGAGCTTCTACACCGTTGAATGGCACTTCGATGGTAATATTCTGATCAGTGTTCCTGGCACGGTTGTATGGAATAGAGTCGAGGGCATAATCGTGGGACCCATGAAAACCCCCCTCAATTTTTACAATCAAGTTCCTTCCAGTGAAATGCCTGGCAAGCCGGATAGCATGCATAGTGGCCTCAGTTCCTGAATTAGTAAATCTCATCATTTCAACCGAAGGCACAGCTTCACGGATGATCTTCGCAAGCCTCACTTCTGACTCCCCTGGAGCTCCAAATGAAAATCCTTTATCGGCCTGTTCCTGTACGGCTTTGACAACATCATGGTCACCATGACCCAGGATCATTGGCCCGAAGCCAAGGCAGTAATCTATGTACCTGCCGTTATCAACATCAAAGATTCTGGACCCTTTTCCCTCTTTAATAAATCTCGGAAAAGGATCATAGTATCTGACCGGTGAATTTACTCCGCCCGGGAATAGTTTTGAAGCTTCTTCAAACAGTTTTTCGGAAAGCATTAACAGATAATTGCGATTAATCTAATAATCCCGACACAATTAACCATAGTCATCAATGGTTAACGCGGAAAGCTTTGTCAGGGAAGCCAAGGAGGAGATACAGAACAGTCTCAAAGGCAGGGGGATCCTTGCCTGTTCCGGTGGTCAGGACAGCACGCTGCTTGCAGTCCTGTCAGGCATGTCTGCCGGGGACAGAATACTCACTGTATTCGTAGACACCGGGCTCCTGAGGAAAGGTGAAACACGGAGAGTTGAGGAAATTTTCAGGAAATATTCCATAAATTACCGCATTATAGATGCGTCTGAAAGATTTCTTAATGCTCTGGCTGGGATTACCGACCCTGAACAGAAAAGAAAAACAATCGGCAGGACCTTTATTGAAGTATTTGAAGAGGTTGCAAAAGACTATGGTGCAGACACCCTTCTGCAGGGTACCATTGCCCCTGACTGGATTGAAAGCGGAGGTTCAGTGAGAGACGTTATCAAAAGCCATCACAATGTAGGCGGTCTTCCAGAGAAAATGAACCTCAAGATTCTGGAGCCTTTGAGGGATCTATACAAAGATGAAATAAGGGTTATATCGGAATTCCTGGGACTTCCAAACGACATACAGCCCTTCCCCGGGCCAGGACTGGCCGTAAGGATTATTGGGGAAATAACGAAGGAGAAAATCAATCTTCTAAGGGAAGTAACCGATATTGTGGAAAGGAATGTAAAAACAGAATACCCGGAAAGGCAAAACGGTCCCTGGCAGTTTTTTGCAGTTCTTCTTCCAGTTAAATCTACTGGAATTCATGGCGACATGAGGTCGTATGGCCTAACTGTGGCTGTGAGGATGATAGATACCACGGACGGGATGAGCGGAACGTTTACGAAACCTTCCTGGGAGTTTCTGGAAAATCTCTCAACGGAGATCACGAACGAGATCAGGGATGTCAATAGGGTTGTATACGACATAACCAACAAGCCTCCCGCAACTATTGAATGGGAATAATGAACGGGAGTTAGGTAATTTAAATATACGGTCTAGCCATGGGGATAAGAACCATCAAAGGGATATC
>JAJZOM010000263.1 GCA_021811505.1 Thermoplasmata archaeon
ATCAGATAAAACTATAACCTCCCTTGTTGATGACCTCGTGGTATCTGACACCATAGAAGGCCCGAACAGCACGGTGTCAGTAGCCGAAAATATATCAAGATCATTGAGGGGATGATTGAGTTGGTAGTAGAGTTAAAAAGCTGCCTGAAGGACGGTCCCTTTAGAGGTTTCGAATGCCCGAAGTGTGGCGATCGCGGAAAGCTTTTGATGAGAGAGAATGAGATCGAGGGAGTGGGTAGAATACTTGCTGGAATGCTGAGGCATTTCCCTGAAAATTATGGTGTAAGGCTGGATGATCACGGCTGGATAAAAATATACAACATAATACCTGTAATCAGGGCACAGAAGAGGAATTTCTGGTGGCTAACGCCATTTCACGTCGAGGCCCTTGTGGTAACCGATCCGAAGGGGAGATACCAGATAAACAAAGACAAAGAAATCAGGGCATCCTACGGTCACACCATACCCGTTAAGATGGATGACCTTCCAACAGACGGTGTGCCGGGCGATCTCTATTACCAGACAACCGACGAAGAGCTTGAATTCATACGGGAAACCGGGATAAGTCCATCCGACAAGAGCTGGATACATCTTTCACTGACAGCCAGGCAGGCTTATGTTTCGGGACTTTTCCATATCGATTCACCTGCAGTTGTAGAAATAGACGTCATGGGACTGATTGACTCTGGGAGGCCGGTATACAGGGCGACAGATGATGTATTTTTGGTCAACGAGATTCCTCCCGAGTTTGTAAAAGACAAAATCGAGGAAAAATTTGAGCTTACAGAGGAAGAAGAGATGGATATAAAATCTGTCAGGGAAAGAGCGGAAAGGAGAATTAAGAGAGATTCCTCCTAGAGGTATTCACTGGAGTTCTCCATTACAAATTCCATAAATTTGCCCCTTCCTGCAACCATTGCGCTTCTGATGTCATACTGATGTCTCTCTATCATCCTGACGTCGAATTTCAGGCTCAGATCGTCGGTGAACTCTATGCCGGCTTTCGTAGCCAGTTTACGGTATGACTCAAGCCTAACCCTGTCAAGGCTGCCCAGGCTTCTGCCGGTCATAATGATCCTGTGCTTTCCAGCCATTTTCAGGGCCTCGTCATGATGCCGGTATATTGTTGAATCCACGAGAATGGTGTCTTTCTGCGGAAGTGAGGGATATAACACCCTGGGCATGCAGTAGAGACCTTTGCCCGAATATTTCTCGTTGAGCCGAACCTCGATCCCCAGTTTCCGGAGGATCTCGGAGTAATACTTCAGAAGGCTCTGGAATTCAGTTTTCTTGTAACTGTCGGTTATTTCCAGCAACTGTCCTCCTATACCGTCCCTCTGATCATACAGTGTTACCTTCATGCCTCTTTTGGCTGCCAGAATCGATGCCTCTAGACCCATTACTCCAGCACCGACAACAGCCAAATCTCCATGTAATGCATCCGTGTGCCTGTGCAGAGCTTCGAGCCCGGTATCAGGGTTGACCGTGCATCTCACTTCGCCAAAACTCAGGTCCCTGCATGCCTGGTTGCACCTGATGCAGGGTCTCAGAAACGGGGAATTCTGTATTATTTTTGTAGCGAAAAACGGGTCCGCCAGCATCCCTCTCCCGACGGAAACGAAATCTGATTTCTCCATGACTTTCTCTGCATCCTGTGCATTTGTAACTGAACCGACCACCATTGTTGTGATCTTTGCTTTTCTAGGAAGCCTGTCTGCTATGTGTGTTTTATTTCCGTAGAATGATGAGGATGATCCGGGTGGAGCCAGGCGCCCTGCAGAGAAATGGACATAATCAATTCCGGAAAGATGTTCGGCGGCCTTCAGACCATAATCCGGTCCGTAACCTCCCTGTTCATCCTCATATAGGCTGAGGCGTATCCCCATGGTCAGGTCGACGGATCCCCTTACCGCATCAATAATTTCCTGGGGGAACTTCATTCTCCCCTCGAAAGACCCTCCATATTTATCGGTTCTCTGGTTAAGTCCGGGTGAGATGAATTCCTGGATCAGATAGCCATGCGCGCCATGCAGTTCAATGCCATCAAAATTAGAATTTTTCACGAATTTTGCAGCCCTGACATAATCCGCAATGACTCTTTCGATATCGTCAGGTGTCATTTCCCTTGGGGTATATCCCACATAATCAACTGGAGAGGGTGCCATGGGTCCCTGCCGGTTTGTGTCAAGAAATGCTTTTCCGCCTGCATGCACGAGCTGCATGAATATCCTGGTGTCGTAGTTGTGTATTCTCTCAGTAAGCCTTCTGAATTTCGGAATGAAGTCCGTATTGTATACCCCTGCCTGATTCCTTGATCCTCTTGCATTTATGTTGTCTATGTATGTGTATTCGGTGATTATGAGTCCAGTTCCGCCTTTTGCCCTCTCCTCAAGGTAAGATATGTGGTTCTCGTTGGTACACCCGTCAGGATTGGAAAGGTTGGATATCATTGGTGCCATGACTATTCTGTTCTTTATTGTCAGATCGCCGATGTTTCCTGGTTCTGAAAATTTCATCGACCAGTGAATTCCTGTTTGTTAATAACTGTGATCGATTGCGTAAAGCTTGACTATGAAAGACGGATGTTAGTATAATGTCAAATATCATAGTTTCAGGTGTGGGGCAGGGAATGGGTTGCAGCATTGTCCGGTTACTGAAAAAGAAAGATCACAATGTATCCTTAATTTCAAGAGGGGAGACCGGAAAAAGAATAGCACAGGATCTTGGCATTGAATACCGGAAATGCGATCTCATGGACCAGAACAGTACCCTTGATGCGTTCACCGGCCTTGTGAAATCCATGGGAGGCCTGGACGGAGTGGTTCATGTGGCCGGCGGATTCTTCGCGACAAAGAAGATTGCCGATGTTGACGGCGATTTCTTCAGGTCAGCCCTGATGAATAACGCAATGACATTTTACAATGTCCTGAAAGTTTCCGGTGAGCTGTTTCCTGAATCAGGAGGTTCCATCGTAGCCATATCAGCAGCCAGGAATGTTTACATGAACAGTCATGCGGGATACGCAGCCGGAAAAGGAGCCGTGGAATACATGGTCAGGGCTCTTTCAAATGAGTTCGTTGATAGAAATATAAGACTGAATGCCGTTGCTCCGGGAGCCATTGCAAAGGATGAGTGTGGCAGCCAGAAATCGCCTGATCGCCTTGGAAATGCCATAAGGCACGATGCAGTATATGTGGCTGAAGCCGTTGTTTCTCTGCTTTTCAATGAGATGATGACTGGTCAGATCGTGGAGGTTGATGCAGGATTTGGCTCCATGATTCCGAAAGGATTGTGATCCCGTGCCCTCGAACGTTATTTTATTATTAATCCCTTCATTATGACCAACTGAAATGACTTCCATTGTCGCTGCTAATTTCGCCAGATTCGGCAAGAGAGAGGATGATATCTTTTCATTGAGCAGGGAAGCGGCTCTTCCGATTACGAGGAAATTCGGAAAAGACGTTGATTTTGTAATTGTATCAAACTCCTATTCCGGGGAATTCAATGAAATTTCCGGACTCAATAATTTAATAACGACCCACCTTTCCATGGATTCCGTCCCTTCTGTCAGAGTTGATAACACCAGTGGAAGCGGAGGTAGTGCTGTTCTCCTCGCAAAAGCCCTGATAGATTCCGGGGAAGCTGAGAGAGTCATGGTTCTCGGGGTGGAAAAGATGACGGGCTATCCAACAAAGAATTCCACAAGAATCATAGCATCTCTTCTCCCGCCTGAGGAGAGGGCGGGAGGGTTGTCTCTCCCGTCCCTTGCGGCATTCATGACCAGGGCATACATGAAGGAGTTTTCTCCAAGCAGGGAAAGTATTGCCGGTGTTGCTGTAAAGAATCACCATAATGGTTCCCTGAATCCCTTTGCGCATTTCCAGTCCGAGGTTACTCTCGACAAGGTCCTGAATTCAAGGATAATAGCAGATCCGTTGAGAATCTTTGAATTCTGCCCGGTGAGCGACGGAGCGGTTTCTCTTCTGCTGGCTTCTGATTCAGAGTCGGAGAGCTACACCAATAAACCAGTCAGGCTGCTCGCAACAGGTTCTGCTTCCGGCACTTCCTCCATTACTTTCAGGAATTCGCTCGTGTCAATAGATGCTGTAAAGGAGGCTAGTGCCAGAGCTTTCAGGAAAGCCTCTCTGACTCCAGAAGATGTCAATATTGCGGAACTGCATGATATGGCATCCATCCTCGAGATTGTCGAATCTGAGGATGCTGGCTTCTTCAGGAAAGGGGAAGGGTGGAAAGCCCTTGAAACAGGGGAGACTGAAATTGGAGGGGTGATGCCGATAAACACCAGTGGAGGACTTAATTCAAAGGGCCACCCCATAGGGGCCAGTGGAGTTGCCCAGAGTGCCGAAATATATTTCCAGCTGAGCGGACAGGCGGGACGCAGGCAGGTTAAGAATCCGGAGATCGGTTTCTCCCTGAGCATGGCCGGATTTGGAAACAATGCAACCGCGATACTTTACGGAGTGGTGCCATGAAATTCAATGAATGCAGGGAATGTTCAACCGAATTTTTATTTTCAAGGGCAAGTTGCCCGAAGTGTGGATCTGAGGAGCTGCATACCGTAGATGTGGAGAAAGGGAAAGCACTGGAGGTTGTTTCCCTGATTGCCACTCCCAGCCCGTTTCCCGATGAGTACTCCATAGTGCTCTTCCAGACGCCAAAGGGGTCGAGAGGCTTCTGCAGAACTACTGAAAAGATATCGAAGGATCAGGAGATACAGATATCCGTGGACGAGTACGGACCTGTGTGCCACCCATACGAATAAACACTATTTTGTATCGTCTCTCACTTCCCTGTTTATTGTTCCCTGGGATTTCATTTTTTCAATTTCTTCCCTGGAAAAATTCAGGGATTCGAGAATCTCGTCGGTGTCTTCTCCAAGCATTGGAGGAGCCCTGCTGACCTTCCCAGGCGTTCTTGAAAGCTTGAACGGTGTGCCCAGCATAGGTATTTCTCCGTAGGGACCAGACACCTTTGTTACCATTCCTCTCTGTTTGATTTGTTCACTGTTTACGGCATCTCCAACGGTATTTATTGGGGCAGCAGGTATGCCTGCCTCATGAAGCTTGTCAAAAAGTTGTGCGACAGTCATTGTGCTGAATGTTCTGTTAAGATCTGGAACAAGCTGGTCCCTGTTCCTAACCCTCAGCACATTACTGGAAAAAAGAGGATTAGTCATAAGATCTTCCCTGCCTATGCACTTACAAAACTCCCCCCATAGTTTTTCAGTTCCAACCGCTATTGCCATATATCCATCTGATGCTTCGAATACCTGATATGGCGAAATACTGGAGTGGGCTGATCCAAGCTTTTTGGGATTGGTTCCGGTTGCAAAGTAGCTGAAAGCTTGATGGGTCAGTATCATGAAGTTTCCGTCGAGCATCGACATGTCGATATACTGCCCTTCATGGCTCTCCTTTCTCTCGTAGAGAGCGGATATTATCGCTATGTCCGCGAACATTCCTGAGGTTATGTCAGCAATAGGAACACCGAATTTCATTGGCGGCCTGCCTTCCTCCCCGTTTATGCTCATAAGCCCGCTGCTCGCAAGAACTGTAAGGTCGTATCCCGGCCAGTTTTTTTGTGGACCGGTCTGGCCATACCCCGAGAGACTGCAATATATTATTCCGGGATTCATTTCCTTCACTGTTCCAAAATCGAATCCGAGTTTTTCCATGGTTCCCGGCCTGAAGTTTTCTATAAGAACGTCTGCAGTTTTCACCAGTCTTTCGAAAACTTCCTTTCCCTGATCGCTTTTCAGGTCCAGTGCAATACTCCTCTTATTTCTGTTTGCGCTCAGGAAAT
>JAJZOM010000204.1 GCA_021811505.1 Thermoplasmata archaeon
GGTGTCCCAATGACGGGGAGTTAAGAACAATTGTTAAGAAGCAGAATGAGGCGGTAATCTGCCCCAAATGCAGTTCAGCAATGGCACTTGATCACCAGGAAGATACAGTTGAGGTATTCTACAAGCTGGCAGAGGCATCAGGGGCCAGAGTTGAGTTAATCTCGATCGAAAGCGAAGAGGGAAAATTGCTGCAGAAGGCATTCGGAGGAATGGCGGGAGTGCTCAGGTATGTTCCAAAGGTCCTGAGTTAATTTCTAAGTTTCTGGCTCCCTGAACTCTCTACAACAAATACGTCTTTGAAAGATTTCATGGATTTCAACGGGATCATATACCGCCCCTCCTTATCTATCTGGAAATCCGGGTGCTTGTTAGGGCCGGATGGCTTTACCAGGACGCTTTTAATCGTTCCTGCTTCGGTATCTACTACAATATTGCTGACTGTACCGATAATCTCACCGTCACTGGTCATTACTGATTTCTTTATCACGTCCGTAGCAAATTTCCTTGCAGTAGCCATAAGACATTCAATGCAGGTACGAATAAATCCTTTTCTCTTATAATGAAACAAAATTTTTGTCCGAACGCCCTGTTGTTTACATCGATCTGATCAGGAATATCCTTTATCTTTGAAGAGGAGACGAATTGCGGGAAATATATTCTGAGGAGAGTCTGCCAGCAATTTTTTTAAAAAAAATGAAGGATGAAAGAAATCACTGGTAAAGTCCCAGTTCTTCTACCATCTTCCTCTTCTCTCTTACGTTTTTCCCAATATTTTCTGAGAGATTCTGATAGAACTTTATGACATCCTCATCAACAGAAGCACGGATTGTCTTTAATGCTTCCAGGAAATTTTTATGCGAGACCTCGGAGGCATTCTGGTTTTCCCTGTAAGCCATCATACCCGCTTCCCTGCAAAGGTTCTCAAGGTCTGCACCGACATATCCTTCTGTTTTCTGTGCTATTTCATCCAGTTTAACGTCCTTGGTAAGAGGCATATTCTTTGTGTGTACTTTCAGTATTTTAAGCCGGCTTGCGACATCTGGCGCCGGTATATAGATCATCTTGTCAAATCTTCCAGCTCGCAACAGACCGGAGTCTATTATGTCAGGTCTGTTGGTGGCCGCCAGAACAACAACGCCCTGAAGAACTTCAATACCGTCCAGTGAAGTAAGCAGCTGGTTCACCATTCTTTCAGTGACCCCGGCATCGCCGTACTGCCCTCTTCTGGGAGCAATGGAATCTATCTCGTCAAGAAAAACAATTGTAGGTGCTACCTGTTTCGCTTTCTTGAATATCTCCCTGATTGCCTTTTCACTTTCTCCGACCCATTTACTCAGTACCTCCGGTCCTTTGACTGAAATGAAATTTGCATTACTCTCATTGGCAACAGCTTTTGCAAGAAGAGTTTTTCCGACTCCCGGAGGGCCATAGAGCAGGAATCCCTTTGCAGCCCGAATTCCGAGTTTCTTGAAAACTTCAGGTTTAAGCAATGGAAGTTCAACAGTTTCCCGAAGTTCGTTCTTGACGGAATCAAGCCCACCGACGTCTTCCCAGGTAACGGTTGGAATCTCGACTGTAACTTCACGCAGGCTGCTTGGCTCGATAGATTTAAGAGCTTCCCTGAAGTCGTCCTCGGTTACCTGCATTCTTTCCAGAATCTCTGTTGGAATTGGTTTATCAAGATCAATTTCCGGCAGATATCTTCTGAGGGCGTTCATTGCAGATTCTCTCGCCAGTGCAGCCAGATCAGCACCAACGAATCCGTAGGTCAATGTTGCTATCTCGTCCAGGAATTGTCCCTTTTTGTCTTCGTCCATGCCCATGGGCATACCTCTGGAGTGGATTGAAAGAATGTCCTTTCTCCCCTTCTTGTCGGGTACACCAATGTTAATTTCCCGGTCGAATCTTCCGGGTCTCCTCAATGCAGGGTCTACTGCATCTATTCTATTGGTTGCCCCGATTACTATGACGTGCCCCCTTTCCTTCAGGCCGTCCATAAGTGTTAGTAACTGGGCAACAACCCTCCTTTCAACTTCTCCCTGAACTTCCTCTCTCTTTGGTGCAATGGAATCAATTTCATCTATAAATATGATCGAGGGTTCTGATTCTTCGGCTTTTAAGAATATTTCCCTAAGTTTCTGCTCACTCTGTCCGTAATATTTGCTCATTATCTCAGGACCATTGATTGAAAAGAAATTCGCCCCAGATTCATTGGCTACAGCTCGTGCAATGAGTGTCTTACCTGTTCCAGGAGGGCCATGCAATAATACTCCCTTGGGAGGATGAATCCCCAATCTCTCAAAGAGTTCCGGATGCTTCAATGGAAGTTCAATGATCTCCCTCACTCTTCCCAGCTGATCGGATAGACCCCCTATGTCTTCGTAACTTATTCTGGAGACATCTTCAAGAACCTCTGATGCAGGTTCCTCCCTTATTTCGATCTTAGTCTCCTCACCAACTTCAATAGGAACTTTTGAAGGCTGAGTCTTTATTACTTTGAAAAGGAGACCGGAATGACCTGCTAGTGTCAATCCGGGAACACTGATATTGTCACCTTCAAGAGTTGGTCTCCGTATCAGGGCCTTCTGGACGAATTCATTGATTCCTTCGCCAAATTTAAGTCTTTGATCTTTTCTAATGATTGGTGCTAGAGTTATCCTCTTAGCTTCTTCTGTTCTTACTTTCCGTACGCGAACTTTATCGCCAATGGAGGAACCGCAGTTATTCCTCATGACACTGTCTATCCTGACAATGCCTTTGTTTTCATCCTCCGGCCTTGATCTGTATACACGACCTACAGTCTTTTTATCCTTTTCTATTTCTACTACATCCCCGATTTCTGCACCCAGTGCTATTCTGGATTCTTCGTCCAGTCTAACCCTCGACATTCCCGGGTCAGTAGAATTAGCCTCGGCCACTCTGAGAATGACACCATCACTGTATGCCATGGCACTGTATTCCTAACTTAGTATTTGAAAATTATGAAAGAGTCGGGATAACACTACTCTTCACGCAAAGATCAATTCCAAGGACCGTCCTTCTTCGCCTTCAACATTTTATATGCACTTTGCCTAAATTTCACATGGGATTTGGAACTGCGGAAGATTCTTCTATTTATGGAGATGCTTGATAGTACACTGGAGGGAACACCCAAGGCTGAAGCAGCCCGAGAATATTGTGATTCCAACAACGACTCTTGAAAAGCAAAATTCTCTGCAGGAACAGGATGAAGAGATAACAAAATATCCGGAAAAGGTCAGGGAGAAACGCCAGTAGAGATCGGGTTCTCTTTATAGCTTATCCAGTCGCTCCAGCTGCCTGCATAAAGTTTAGGCTTGAATCCTGCTTCTGTCAGGGCTACGAAATTGACACAAGCAGTAACTCCTGAACCACAGTAAACGATCACGTCCCTGCCAATGTCCCGGAACATTCTCAAGAGTTCCTTCCTGTTCCTGAACAATCCTGTTTCAGAAACAGTGTCAGTGTACTGGTAGTTTACAGCACCCGGTATATGTCCGGCTATTTTGTCTATGGGCTCTGATATCCCCGCATATCTCACTTTAGTTCTTGAATCTATTAGTGTCGTTGTTGGCTTAATACTCTTCACATCTTCAACGGAAGCGAGAACAGTTTTGTTTACAACTGGAGAAAAACTGCCTGATCGGAATGGAGGTATCTCTGTTGTCAGCTCAAATCCCAGTGATTTCCATTCCACAATCCCTCCGTTCATTATCCTGACCTTGGAATGCCCGAAATAGTTGAGCAGCCACCAGAACCTTGCTGCGCCGGAACCGTCGCTGTCATACGCTATTACTGTAATTTCCGGGTTCAACCCGATACTGTTCATTCTCTTGGCGAATATATCCTGATCTGGCAACGGATGTCTTCCACCATGAAGAGTGATCCTTCCGGTCAGATCTTTTTCCATATCGATCTGGTAAGCTCCGGGTATGTGGCCTTCCAGATATTCCTTCCTGCCAAGTTCAAAATCCGCCAGGTTGTATCTGCAATCGGCTATTATCAGGCTCCGGTCATTCAGATGTTCTCTCAACCATTTACATGAAACAAATAGAGAATCGTCACTCTCGCTGGACATTGTCATGGCTTAGATTTTGAACTACTTAATTTTTGCGTGATATGATTAAGGAAATAGGATCTCCATTCTATTTTCCGAAGCGGAAATAGTTCTCTCTCGCAGTTAAAGGTATTAAAGAGAGGTGGAATACGGGGGCATGGATATGTCAAAGGTATCCCGAAGTATCTCCGAACTCATTGGAAATACTCCCATGCTGAAAATTAACAGAATGATCGGAACTAATTCTGCCAACATATTCGCCAAACTTGAGAGTTTTAACATAGGAGGGTCCATCAAAGACAGAGTTGCCCTACATTTGATTGAATTTGCGGAGGCATCTGGAATCCTGACAAAAGAAAAAACTATAATTGAAGCCACCTCAGGAAACACTGGAATAGCTATTGCTATGATCGGAGCAGCAAAAGGTTACAAAGTTACTATCGTTATGTCAGAATCCGTCAGTGTTGAAAGGAGAAAAATAATTAGTGCTTATGGAGCTGACCTGATCCTGACACCAGGGTCCAGAGGAACATCGGGGGCCATTGAGATAAAAGACAGGCTGGTCCGTGAAGATCCTGACAAATATGTCCCACTGGATCAGTTCAGCAACCCTGCCAATGTTCTGGCTCATTATCGCGGTACCGGGAGAGAAATCATAGACCAGATGAACGGAGAGATCGACATGGTGGTACTCAGTGTAGGCACAGGCGGAACAAGTTCTGGAGTATCGCTGAGGATGAAGGAATTCAATCCGGCAATCAAGGTGATCGGAATAACGCCAAGGCTTGGCGTAAAGATTCAGGGAATAAGGAATCCAAAAGAACCCAACCCGTCAAAACTGGTGCGATACGAAGCAATGGATGAACTGATTGAAATAGATGAAAAAACAAAACAGGAGGCGTTCGAAACAGGACGTAGGGCTGCCAGAGAGGAAGGACTCCTCCTGGGGATGAGCGCAGCAGTAACGTTGCATATTGCTACGTTGAAAGCCATAGAATTGGGACCCGGGAAGAATATTATCGCGATTCTTCCTGACAACGGATTCAAGTATCTTTCGACGGAACTTTTCCAGGATAATGGAAGACTGGTGGAATAGGCTTGTTCACGCCATATTTTCTCCGCATTTTTGCTATAAGGAAGCTCTTACGAAAATCTTTAAAGTTTTCAGCCCTTACCCTTTGTGCCTTCTAAACGCTTCGACGTTATAATAATTGGTTCCGGAATAGTTGGTCTGTCCTCCGCTTACCATATTAAAAACAACAACCCGGATGTAAGGATTGCTGTAGTGGACATGGCTCCTACATTTGCACAGGGGAATACTGGAAAGAGTGCTGCCGGTTTTCGCGATCTTTTCTCTTCAGAAGTTAATTTCAAGCTTTCTCATTCTTCAATCGAATTCTACAAGCACATACAGGAAGATTTGAAATTTGATCTTGGGATGAAGTTCATTGGCTATCTCTTCCTGTTGAACAACTCAGACATAAGACTGGATGTTCTCGAAACACTTTCCAGAAAAACCAAGGTCAAGCACATAGACTCAGGCTCATTGTCGGATTTAGGATACCTGCGGCTGAAACTTGATCCGGAAAACAAGAAGCTCCTGAATCTAAGTGACATAGATGTGGGCATACTCGGTGAAAACTGCGGAATAATTGAACCTGAACTGGTTGCCGAATTTTATTACCAGGAACTTGTTAAGATG
>JAJZOM010000020.1 GCA_021811505.1 Thermoplasmata archaeon
TCCGATCGCCGCAGAGTTAAGTCCGGGTATTCCGTTTGTCTCACCGACAGTTGAGGGAGGATAACCGACAACAAACCGGTAGATGGACGTATTATAAAATTGTGGAGTATATGTAATACTATAAGAAGTTGGTATTGCACCCTGTGGAAGCTTGTTCAACGGGAATGTTCCATTATTAGTTGATGCGTAGATATTGTAATATTGAGTTGGAACAATTTCACCGTTTGAGGAGTAAGACGGTGTATCGGTAAGATATGACGGAGCGTAAAAGATTCCAGTGTTCAGACCTGATGAAGGGAAAAGGTTATGGTTTACCTGTATATATTTAATATTGTTGCCAGTTTCATAAATGAGTTGCTGGTACAGATTGACTAGTACTGGAAGACCGTATTCAGAGGCCAGTTCGCCCTTGACGAAAGCGAGATAGAGATTTGCCACAGATACGTCCGGTATGTATTGACCGAATATTGATGAGTTGGAAAGCACCTGATCCTTGAACTGAGCAGGATTTTTCTCTGCCTGCAGAAGAATCTGGTATTCCTGATATCCTAGAGTCGATATTAGCGTTGCGGACACATTTCCGGTAAAATTACCGTTGGCGTAGTTTCCCTGAAGTACACGTGCAATGAACAATGACAGGATCTGACTCTGATTCTGTGCAAGGAGCGTTTGACCCGCGATCTGAACTCCCTGCTGGAAATCATCAGCCACAGTGGGATGTTGACCCTGATACATTTCCTGGAATCCATAATCCCACCATGAAAGATAAGCCGGTTTCTGGTTAATTGGAAGATTTGCATCCTGGGTTCTGAACCAAGCGAATGACTGGCTGAGCGGCTGGGATGAATTTGCTACGCCAGAACTAAGGCCACCGACAAAAAAGCTAGACGAATTGTTGCTTTTAAGGAACGAAGGTATGGCACTAGCGAATTCACTGTTCACCTGAGGTGCTGAATTGAAAGGAACGGAGGCTGAAACGGTAAACAGGCCGGATGGAATCAACACCAAAAGGACTGCGAATATTACAAAGACCGCGTGTAGCCAGCTTATGTTTCCTTTTATAGCTTTCGCCGGAGTGCTTGCTACGTAGCTCCTTCTTTTCTTTATCTCATCCAGCTTCACGGTCTTTGCAAAGTAAAGGAGCATTGCGGACCCGAGAATGGCGTACGACGGTGCCGCTGTGACGTTAAATCTTGCGGCCGCGAAACTCATATAAATTGAAATTAGTGAGAAAACAATGATGAGCAGCAACTCATCACTCTTTCTCTTTATGAAGAGGTATATGGAGTAACCTATGCCGGCCATTCCCAAGAGAAACTGCGCAATTCCAAACCCTCCAATGTACTGACCGAGTTGCGGAGCTGAAGCTTCTGCAATGGTCTGATACACACGCGTTTTTATGAAGTACCCGTCTCCACTGATCAGTCTCAAAAACAGTGGATGAGCCAGATATGAGAGTCCGAGAACTCCTGCAACAGACACTATTAAAAGAACAGGGAGAACAAGTATCCATGGGCGTCTACCGACAAGATTGATGACTCCGCTGAATGAGACTATCAAAATACCGATCACTAATTCTGCGTTATACCACCCTGGACCCTCACCGATTGCCTGGTAATAATACGCACCCATGAGGAATGAAAGTATGACAAGAAGAGCAGTATAATAAGTAATGTAACCTGTAGGTCTCTTCAGGATAAGGTTGGTGAACAGTTGCACTACGACATATATCAACACTATGGCCTCAATGTAAGCGTATCCCTGCCATGAAAGCATCAGGCCACCCATTGACGCACCAGCCATCAATGCATAAATCGTGGGAATCCTGTTGTTATTATAGAATGCGATAATTTTTGTTGGAAGCGTCCTGTATTCCCGCAGATTCTCGAGGATTCTAACTTTTTGTGTAGATTTCAGTGCCTTTTCGAGAAAATATATTGTGAAGAAAGCGAATATAAGTTCCGGTGTGTGCATCCTTCCTCCGGAGAGTATACCTGAAGTAAGGTTGCTCGGCATCAGGGTATATAGGAGCGCAGATATTCCTGCCGCCTTTTTCCCGAAAATCTCCTTGGTCATGAGATATACTGGGATGATCAATAGGGCACCAAAGAATGCGTCGAACTCTTCAAACGCATAAAAAGCAGCAGTTTGAGCACCCACGAGCGGAGAGAGTATCTCAGCTATAAGCACTATGAACCAGTGGAAAAAGGGATTCCTAGGGTTTGTTGTTCCTATCGGATAATTCATCAACGGGTCGAAAACCAGCTGGTGATGTGTAGCCAGAATATGCAATATTATGATAAAATTATAATACGGGTCACTACCACCTGATGTCGGTAGCGTAGAAATGCCGCCGCCGTTAGAAAATGTTGCACCCCAATAGAAATAGTTGGAAATGAACAGGTAGAATGCTACAAGTATTCCAACGACGATGGTTTCTGCATGCTTTGAAATGTTTGAACTGATTGAATTTTTGGGCTCGAACTGTATATCCATTAACGTCGTACCTGAGATGCTCTAATATAATCTACATATAAAAAACTAACCGGAAGGTTGTTGTATTCACATTTTTTGATAAAATTTGATCCATGATTCAAACAACATAAACCAATCGCTCATGATCCGGATCATAATCTATCAACTTTGCATACCTTCCCCAGTTAAGAATCAACCTGAGAGTTGAACTGATGTCTTCAGAGGGGAAGTTCTCGGCAAGGAATTCCTCGAATTCCTCTTTGTCCATGTCGTTTATCTTCAGGCTCCTGAACTTTTTGATTATAGAATGAAATGGCTCAAGATTTCTCAAAAGTTCTTTCAGGATCATTTTGCGTTTTGTAACATTTGATTTGAGAAATTCCCTGCCTTTATCTGTAAGCGATACGTCCCCCTGATCCACATTCACCAGAGTCAGAGCCTCAGCGTCGTTTAGCAGATTGATTAATGTGGTTCTCTCTTCGTCGAGAGAATCATCAAGAGTTGCAATGTCAACAGATGTCTCCATATCTTCAAGTATTTCTAGCAAACCAACGAGGTCCCCAACGCTTTCAGTTTCTAAAAGATGCATTTCCGGCTTACGTTCTATATTTTTCTGAGTTTAAATTTTTTATGATTAGCTCGTGAGAAAAATATAATTCTTGATTAATGCTCATCGATCAATGGATATCCCACCCCGGCAAAATAAGGTACGACAACAGATCATAAGGATTCTGAAAAAAGCTGGATCAGAAGGTATCCCTCAAAAAGAAATGGAACTGAATCTGGGTATTTCGAAGTCCTATTGCTCTGAACTCCTCTCTGAATTAGAACGGAGCGGCCTGATCATAAGGGACAGGGAAGCAGGACTTAACAAGCACATATATTACGTCCAGCATTATCCTGCACCACTTCACGGACTTATAAGAGTTGGTCTTTTGAGATCATCAGAATACGTATTGCTTATTTCGTCCATAATAGAAGTTTTCAAGGAATCACCCGTTCAGATTAACTTCAGGTTCTACAATAGCACTTTTAAGATAACCGAAGATCTCGTAAATGGTTCACTGGACATGATCGCAGCACCTACAGCAACTTTGGTTTTATCCGCCGTTACCAGAAATAACATAAGAGTTCTATCCGGTGTTGCTTCAGGAGGATCTGGCATCCTTAAGAACAAAAATCAGGGAAATGATTCCATACTGACGACCGAGACGTCCTCCATGGCTTCCATGGTGAGACAGGTTCTACTCCGGAAAGAAGCCGACAGCATAGAACCTTTTGATGATCCCAGAAAAGCTGTTAAGAAATTCCTCACGGAAAAGTTCAGCATGTTAGCAATCTGGGAACCTTTCTACTCTGACCTGCTTCGAATTGAAACAGTTACACCTATACTGGAATATGACGATTTCTTTCGTGACTTCCCTTGCTGTTCACTCGCTGCGAACAGTAAATTTCTTGAAACAAACATGGGAATAATGCAAAGATTACTTACTGACTATAGCAATAATAACGCCATGGGTGATCCAGCTAGTTCGTCTGCTAAACAATCTGTACGCCTCATTGCCTCTGCAACCGGAATCAGCATCGACAGAGTGAGTGAAAGTCTGAAAAATTATGATTTCTCTACGAAGAAAATTAAGAAATCAGTCCTACTGGATTTTGGTATAACTCTCACCAACAGGCAGATTCAAAAAATCTTCCTTGATAGCGTCTTAATTTAGGATCAGGTTCAGTTGCGTAAGATTTATTTCAAGCATAGTAACTGGATTCCTTATTTCGAACCTGTCAAGAACAGCCGGGTGCATTTCGCCAATTATTCCTATTGCAGCTTTTCCAATAGATATTTCTCCACATCTTCCAGATATAAGAGATTCTGCATTTCCAGGAGCTATTTTGAGTTCAGTGATGCCGAGACGGATTGCAAGACTGTCCATAATCTGCTTGATGTTGGAGAAGTTGGAACTTGAATTTTCTATTGCGACACACAAATTAGTGTGTTGTTCCATACCCACAAGTACGCTGCCAATTTCAAATACTTTTTGGGGGAGATTCCTTCTGGAATTCAGCCTGAAGAAATCCATGATCCCCAGATAAAGTCTATCCCTAATAACGCTGAAATCGAGGCTCTTCGGGTTCAATATTTCAGCAGAACCTGAATATTTCAGGTCTTCATAAAAGGAGTTGGAAACTACCACAAAACTCATCACTTCCTGAAATCCCAGACCAAGCATTATTGTTCTAACTTTATTAAAAAATGTATTTGCAGACTTCTCTCTTCCAGCAAGATCAATAGTTGGTTTCAGGTTAGTAATGTTGCTGTATCCGTACGCCTTCGCGATATCTTCTATAATATCAACCGGCCCCATCACATCTATCCTTTGGCCGGGTACCTTTACATTTATCGAATTTCCAGCCAACTCCGGGAAATACCCCATTCTCTCAAGCAATGAAACTAACTCAGCTTCCGGTATTTCCAGCCCAATTACGCGCGCTATCTCAGATTTTGTGAACACATTTGACCTGTTATCAAACTCATCAAGATTCTTTATTCCACCCAAATTCTGCTTTATACCCAGTACTTCGAATCCAATTGTCCTGAAATAATTGACTAGAATGAAATATACATTCCTAATGCTTATCTGGTCAACGCCCTCGATATCAATGAAGAAATCCGAGGTTTCCTCGGAAATTGCTGACTCCCTACCATTTATAACAGGAGGCATAGACAGAACTTCTCCTTTGGAATCCCGGATTATAAGGACCTCGGACTTCGTTGGTAGCAAGTTACCATATTCCTTCCCTTTCTGATGCTCCTCTAGGATTTTTTCAGCTGAACCAGATACAGTGTTGTCATATGTTGTGAACTTCACATCTGCAGCCCTGAAAGCACTATAATGAAAAGGTGGTGTTAGCCTCAACAGGTCATGTATGCCTATTGATACCTTTGATCTGTCCTTGCCCACAGTTTGATGAAGCTTTTCCTGAAAATCTATGAGTTCTCTAAAATGTTTCCCTATTCTTTTACCAGATGCCTGAAATGTGACTATATAAGGCCTGAGTCTCAGGGCAGATTCCTCTACGACGAAACCTATTTTTGATAAACCTATTTTTTCCTGTTTAGATTCCTTTTTTCTGTTGTATATGTCCATAGACCTTTTGAGCAGCGAAAAAGCGAAAAGATCCGGTCTGTCAGGGTTGAACTCAACTCTCACTTCTCCTTCTTCCACTTCGACCCCGAAGCCTATAACACCGGAAAAAGTCAGAATTTCATTTATAAAGTTATCTCCGTATAACAG
>JAJZOM010000211.1 GCA_021811505.1 Thermoplasmata archaeon
GAGAATCATAACCGGAACATCCAGGAAGAATAAAGGATATGTTGAGAACAGACCCCAGGGCAGGAGGAATACATTTAACAGTACCGAACCCAGAAGGTACTGCTTGATGTATGACCCCCATTTATTTATTGCAAGCAATTTTCCGCTGTATTCGTAATTAAGGCCTTCTTCTATCATCCCCAGTTCCTGGAGTCCGGAACTTTCAAGCGGCAGTTTTCCGGTTTCATAAAGGAAAAGCATCAGGAAAGCCAGCGTAGCAAAAATATGGGCCAGAGAAACATTCTGAAGCGGATTGGCTACAAGGAAATGGTTGGTTACGTAGGGATTGTTGGTTGCAGTTATGAGTGAAACAGCAAAGAATACCGTGATCAGGGTGCCTTCGGACAGGAAGTTGAAGGATATTGCCCTGGAAGTTCCCAGAGCAGAGAAATTGCTGTTTGAGTTCATGGCAGCAGCCATTTTCATGAAAGCCGCTGTGGAGAAAAGAATGGCACCGCCCAGGAAATCGGCTGAAGCCGTGAAATAGATAGGCTGCGGAATCAGTACGGGTATGATGATGCTAATGAGCGAATAGACACCGAATGCAACATAGGGAATGTATTTGAAAAGCAGTCCCGATCCTTCCGGAAGGAGTGTCTCTTTCCTCAGAAGCTTGGACAGATCATAATAAGGCTGGAATATGCTGGGGCCCTTCTTTGATTCAACTTTGCTTTTGAAACTGGCCAAAATTCCTGCGAATAGCGGAGCAAAAAGTACTACGAAGAAGTACTGGAGCACTGTTTCTACTAATGTTACGTACTGAACGTCAACCACCTTTATTGAAAGCAGGCGTCATCAGCCAGCTATCGCTGGCGGTTAACATACTAGTGTGGAAACGCCATTCCACAACTTATACCAGACTGTGATAGCGTTGCCATATATATGTATTATGAGCCATGAAGCCTTTACGACGCGTCTTTGTACCATAAACGTTTAGAGATAATTTTCAACTCACTCGTCAGGAGGTAAAATATGATATCATTGATGAGCGCAAAAGCCATAATAGCTATCCTGGCTCTCGCATCCGCAGTATCCATTACTGGAGCGGCCGGACACGCGACGATAGGCAATGCGATTTCAGATCTGGCTGGGAATAGTAATCTCACGGCAGCGGAAAATGTAACTTTATCCTATGTAGATACCCATTACGCTGGAAACGGCACTGCTAAGATTCTTAAAGTTGAAAGCGACACTGAAAATGGAACTGCTGTATTTGACATAAACGTACTGGCACCCAACGGAATGGTGTATGTTGTTCATGTTGACAAAGCCAACAATACTGTGATGTCTGCACACCTTGCAGAGAACCAGAATTACTCAAACAGCAATACTGATGACCAGAAAGAAAGCAAAGAAGGAAATGAGCAGGAACACGAGAATCAGAACAACACCAAGGATAACTGATCATTCCATAGTCTACGCTATTTTTTGCTTGGCACATTAATTTTTTAGGTGCCATTATCTATTTATTCAGGATTTTTCGAGGTAAGGTTGAATTGAAAGAACCACTCAGTCTGCCCGTCGATCATCATTTATTCAGACAAGGCTGAATTCATCACTGTGGTCTCTTGTCTAATACGCAAAAACTATTTCTGTATTTTCATATGGCTATTCTGCTGATCTGATACTCGCAGCAGAAGGCTGAGAGAATGACACCAGAAATTACTGATGACGACAGGAAACTCGTGAAAATGGCCCAGGATGCGATTGCGTCCAGATTCAAGCCTGGATGGCATTCCATTGGATCAGCATTGCGGACGAGAAGCGGTAAAACATATGTTTCCATACATATTGATGCAAACGTCGGTAGAATAGCGGTATGTGCAGAAGCAATAGCTGTTGCCAATGCTGTCTATGATGGTGAAACTGAATTCGACACCATAGTCGCGGTGCAGCATCCAAAGAATCCTGACGAGGAATTCAAGGTCGTTTCTCCATGTGGCATGTGCAGAGAACTTGTTACCGATTATGACAAAAATACAAAGGTGATAATTGACGTTGGAGGACAGTTGAAGAAGATGCAGATGATGGGACTCATTCCATACAAGTATCTATGAGCTTTCACTCATGTATTTTGATAAAATTCCGAACGTATAATGTCATGTGAAAAAGTATTCAGATGGTTCTCAGTCCCTTGAAAGTGGCTCCGTTAAATTTTTATTTTGTCAACACTCTCTTACAATCCGGGGGGCTGTGGGGTAGCTTGGTATCCTACGGGCTTTGGGAGCCTGAGACTCCGGTCCAAATCCGGGCAGCCCCATCTGTTCTGTTTCCGGATTCATGCATCCTGACCAATTGCGTCATTTTTCCACCTCTTTGAAATATAATTGTCCGAGCGATTTATCGACTGTCCGGACAAAATAAAAAATTGTTTTTAGGCAAAGGAATCATGTAGAATTGTGCCAAAATATATCATCGACTATGATGCCCAGGCTGATGCCGCTTACATAAAGATAAGTGGCGGCAAGATAGAGGAATCTATTGAGGTGAATGAAGGGCTCATTATAGACATAAACAAGAAAAGGCAACTCATAGGAGTGGAGATCTTGAACTTCTCAAGTACTAAATTGAGTATTAATGAGTTGCTGACCAGACAGTTTGAAAATCTGGTTTCCGTGGTTAAATGATCGTAATCTACTACAAACACGCTGAAAGGAGGATGGAGGAAAGAGGAATTTCAAGAACAATAGTAGAAGCTGTTCTTGGAAATCCGGATACGGAAGAAACACAATCTAACCATATCCGCAACCCCATGTTGAGTAACATGAGTGTATCTCTGTGTCGTCCTAAGTGACCTGGGACTTACACGGTCACGACAAGCCCGATCTTACCTGTGAGACCACACCTATTGATTTACTGAGGTATTCAATATTGCAGGCATTTCTCGTCTTGCAGTGCTCCTCACATTTTGAAGCTATTTCCAAATTTGTGTAAAGAGCACCGCAAGCCTCACACCTGAACAGTTCCTGGACCATATAAATAAACTCCTGTGAAGTATCAGATAACTGATAATAAGGGTAATGGAACAATGAAATGCGTAATACATCCATGCAATTTCACAATCAACCTTCAGCAGGCAAAGACGCCCACAGAGGATCAGATTTCGGACTTTTAATGCAGTATCAAGCTGAAACCCAAAACCTTTATTTCTTATTATCAATAAATGGAAAGTGAAATACACAGTTATCCTTGAAAGGGATGAGGACGGTTACTTCGTTGCAAGTGTCCCAGCGTTGTCGGGATGTTTCACCCAGGGTAAAACCCTGGAAGAAGTTATGGCTAACATAAAGGAGGCCATAGAACTTTACATAGAGGACCTGAAGGAACATGGGGAGGAGATTCCCGAAGACACCACTCAGGGCATTATGGACGTAGAAGTGAATGTCTAAACTGCCAGTTGTTTCCTCGGATAACGTGATTAAGGCACTCTCCGAATTTGGTTTCACTGTTTCAAGCCAGAGGGGAAGCCATGTTAAACTCAGAAAGGATTCCGTTTCCTTGATTGTGCCAATGCATAACGAACTGGGGAAAGGAATACTCAGGAAAATATTGAAACAGGCAGGCATCACGGTTGATGAGTTCATAAAAGTCCTGTGACACTTTTCTCAATCCTCCTGAGTAACCCTATGCCTTCTCATTATATCCGCCCTTCAACCCACTTTCTCATTTCCTTGCGATCATATTCTTCAACGGGAATATTAACGTAATGCCCATATTGTGTTGTAAACGCCAGTAAAAATTGATACACACAGTGAGAAGGTTTTTATTCTGTCTGACGTAAATGCTGTTATGTCCAAACAAGCCCTGGAAAACGTCACCAACTCCCTGAAAGGAAACAGGGAGATTCTGATGAAAAAGAAGATAGTCTCACTTGGAAAGAACTATACTGTCATGAATAGCTCCCATAATCCCCTGTGTTATGTCAGACTGAACTGGGGTTCCAACGTTGGAGGAGCCCTGGTATCCAATTATATGGGCAAGTGGGCGGGAAGAATGATGAACTACACCTATACAGTGAATGATGAAAGCGATCAGATTGCCCTTGAGATCAAGAAAGGTGGCGGATCATGGAGTTCCAATTTTGATGTAAGAGAGCCGGAATCAGGAGAGCATATTGGCATAATTCAGTTTAAGCGCAGTTTCCTGATTGGCGGAATGAGAGCCAGATGGGTTGATCCGAAAACAGAACAGGTTCTGATAACAACGCAGGGAAACGTGATACGAAGAAAATACAGAATGATGGATGGATCAGGAAGAGAGATAGCAAAAGTCAGGCATAAGATTGCAGCTGTTAGGGATGTGTGGAAACTTGAGGTGTTTTCAGGAAACGAGAATCTCCATGCAGTGATTTTTGCTACAGTCCTGGACTTCGAAAAAGAGATGTAAATGCCCTTACATAGGGCTTACGTCACCCATCCTTTTCGGACCGTTTTTAGCCTTCGTTCAATGTATGAAACCTGATTTTTACATCTTTCAGTGTACGTGAAAAGATTATTCACTTGCACATTTATTTCCATCTGCACATGAGCAGCGATCGGGAAAAAAGGAAGAAATTAAGGAGTTTTGTCAGGAAGATTATCAATTCCGGTCTTGACATCAGGCTGGAAGATGCAAAAAAGGTCGTTTCCATAGGTAAGGAGTCCTTACCAATTCTATCTGAATTCATCAGGGACGAGAAAAACTGGGAGACTATGGCAAATAACCCGAATAACATTTCACCATTGATCGCCTTCTGTCTTATAGGCGCAATCGGCTTGCCCGAGGGCCTTGACGACATTATCTACTCAGTCAGAAAACACATGGACGATCTGGATCCTGTGGAGGAATTCATCTGTTCTGTAATGGCATCATGCGCTGATGGCAGGTCAGAAACCCTTCTGGATATCGCTTTAAACCCGGAACTTGATAATATTGAAAGGCTGACATGTTTGGATGCTCTCGTAGATCTGAGCTTTCTTAACCCTGATTCCAAAAGTATAATAGAAACCCGAATGGCCGAATACCTCAATGGACCTTCGGTGGACCCGGAGGTGAAAGGAATTGTAGTGTCAAGCCTTACAGACATGAACTCAGTTGCCTATCTTCCCGATATTGAGAAAGCGTTCAGCCAGAAACAGATCGATGAAAAAGTTATAACTTTGGATTTTGTGAATAGGGAAATTGCAAATGTAAACCACCGTGATCACCTGAAAGAGATGTATCAACCGCCACTGTCATTTTTCGAACCCTCTTACATTCAGTCGCTGGTGAGCGAGGAGGAGGAAGGCTTGGATTATGAATCGCAAATCTCAGAAGACATAGCTGAGTTGAGAAAAAGTTTTGATAGAATGTTCCGGAATACGGGAAGGATCGATCCATGTCCGTGCTCCAGCGGAAAGAAGTTCAAGGATTGCTGCCTTCCGTTGATTGACGAAAGGAGAAGGATAGATCCCATTGAGGATCACCTCAGGAACGTTATCATGGAATATGTTGACGATCCGCATAACAAGAAAAGCAGAGACGAAGGGATCAAACGTTTTGATTTCGGTGATATGATTGTCATGGATAATGAAGTGCAACTGCTAATGGACTGGTATGTCCATGACTTTATTCCTTCTGGTCAGGTCAATAGCGTTATTGAAGATGTCATAGCGAAAAAAAGAAAGGATATCACTGAAAATGAAGTGAGAATATTAAAATCGTGGTCAGAATCGGTTTTCAAGTTCCGGGTTTAAAGCGATATCC
>JAJZOM010000083.1 GCA_021811505.1 Thermoplasmata archaeon
CCGCATGCGTACTTTACAGGGGGGTTGAGAACATCTCTCCCCCATATTACTTCGGCAACGCTTTCTATGCCGTGTACACCGGGAAAATTAACGGACAGCCCTCTGCCTTCTGGTTAGGATCAGACCAGGTCTCGGCGGCCACTCCTCAAGGCCCGGGTTCGAACTACGCCTTGGCCCCGTTAAACCTTGGATCCCAAAACGATCTGGCCTGCTTCGTGTTCGGAGTACCCCCACAATCAGTAATAGAGATACTGGAAGGTGGGATTCCGGATGCGGCCCAGATAAATGTCATGACAGCCTATGAAGTGATCCTGGGCTCTCCGGGCACATTTTGCGTGCAGTATAACCAGCAGGCGGTGAAGCAGTATATTCTCCAGACAGGATACTCGGTTACGCCCCTGCCTGATCCTTTCCCAGAGAATACAGTACCGGTTACACCCGTTCAGAAAGGTGTCCCGGACAACGAGATATATCCTGGGCAGTACGTGAGGGCTGGAGGCTGCACCTGAAGATCTGGCTTTCATCGCTGTGGAAATGGAGCCATGCGAGCAGACAGTCGCAGCATCAGAAATGGTAATAGGCTACTGTTCTGAAGCTAAATCACTCGAGGAACCCGTAATTCCCTGAACCGAAAGATCCACACATAACGATTGCTTTATATTAATAATATGATTAAACTCCTTGCGGAAACACCCAGAGACCGGGAGATGGTGGAAAAACTGCAGAGGGCCTTCGGACAGCTGAGGAAACATCGTGATGAAAGGGTCAGGGAACTCGAGGATTAGAGCAGGAAACCGAGGGAACAGGTCGACGAATACAAAAAAGGCATCCTTCAAACATCGGCCAAAAGAATGGCAAGGCATACGAGATCAAGCTCCACCGGGGAACTTGGCGGCTATATTGACAATGGCTATGGGGTCGTGTCATTCTATCCGAAAGGGGATAAGACTATGGTCAGGACCCAGTCCTGATCTTAAAGCAGTTCCATTAACTTTTGTTTGTGTCATGATCGTGGCCAAAATAATGGAGTATATAAAAAGCGTTAAGTTTTATCACAAAAGTTAACACATCATCGATAAGACATATCTATCCTGACTTCGCCTGTGTATAGCACTACAAAATTCCGGAACCCCGCGTTTTACGGGGTTTTGCCACATATTCTGGTACGCCATTGTAGTAATAATACTACTACAATTCTACTGTGCCACAACTTAAATTTATCCTAGAGAATACTGACTTTTGTGAAACGTGTAGTGATATAATAGGGCAAAGATAGGATCTATGATTGGTAATTTAGGTTAAAAGAGAATTTTGTGGAGACAAGCCAAACTTGATTGTTCATATGCTAAATTTAAGATTTTAATCTATTTTTTTGTCAGATAAAAAGATGATAAAAATTAGGACCTAGACTATACGATCCTGCATAAGGTTTGACCATGCGATATAGTTATGATTTACGCCGATATCGAAGTCATACATCGTAAAGTTCCCATATTCAACTGAGATCGAATGAATCCTGAAGAATTGATGGTCGAACACGTCAAAGATGAGGTCATTGCTCGTCAGATTCTGTGCCTGCACATAACCGTGACTTGTCCAGATGTCCTGATCCCTTGCAATCTTAATATATCCGTTTATATCGTACATGTCCGGGTGCTGAGTTACAAAAACCTGAAGGACAGCACCTTGCTGCATTGTTCCGGTAGTGAAGTTGTATGTCATTATGCTTTCTCCTACTGTAATGCTATCTGCATACTGAAACGTGAAGTTCGACAGCAGGACTGGTGCATTTGCGTAGACGCAGGATGTTGCCTCGCCATAGAATTGTATGCTCTGAGAACTATCACCACCATTCACGGTTATTGTTCCACTCGAAGGACTCGGATAATACGTGTATGTACTGGAGTAGTAAACGTCAGGAATACTAAAGGAATAGGAGCCATCGGAAACGCTGTAGAACGATATGGATGAAGATGTGGTGCTTTTTTGATTCCCGTTAAATTTTACGGCCCACACAGTTCCCGAGGGAAGACCCGATTCCTTAAAAGTGACTGTGTAGGTTGGAGTCTTGGTGAATGTAATGGCTGCATTATACGACGGGTACCCGACATTGATGTAACCGCTGGAAGGAGTTGCGGTCTATCCAGGAGGTGTCCCGATTGTGTATCCGTAACTCTCATTACCGGTCAGGGATATTGTAATGCTTGATCCGGACGTAAATTGTGTATAGTATTCCTGATTTCCCGACGGTGTAATTGGTCCAGAAAGCTCCACGGACCATGTTTGACCACTCAAACCACTCTCCGAGAAAGTTGCGCTCGTAAGATACAAATTATAATTTCCCCCACCCGTGTTTGCAGACAAAGGATATATTTGCACTCCTCCTATTGAAACAGATGGGCCGGTGAGAAAATACTCTGTTCCAGGTTGGGCAAAGAACCGGTATTGACCGTTGGCGTTTGTATAGATGTAATAATTTGCAGAGGCACTTTGCAGCAGAAGTTCCTGGTTTGACGCGGGAACTCCGTTAATGTAGGCTGTCCCGGTTATAGTGTATGCGGGGACAAATGATAGGTTTATAGATACACTTGCTCCGTTGGGTGACGCGTCAAGGGTCCAGCTAATAGAATCATATTGGCCCAGATAGTTAGCACCATGTACGTTAACGTAACCAGACCTAACGAAATTGCTTGCGTTTATATTCACTTGATTAATTATCTCGCTGGCAAGTACATTCTGACCGTACTGATAGTCTAGACCTTCACTTGGTCCCGTTCCATTGGACCATTTGCTGTAATTGCCCGTACTCGGATTCACGGTGAGATTTTGACTCGACAGCGCGTATCCAGATCCACCCAATACAATCTTAGAAGGTGTTTGACCATAATCTGCAAGATCAGCCGCTAACTGTGCATCCGAAACAAAATAACCTAAATAGGAACCAACCCAAGTGCCATGACAAGAGACTTGTTTATTACTGTATATCCTGTGGTTGAAGTCCCTCCGATAACGCCGTTTGGAAGTGTCAAATTCACCGCACCGCTGTCAGTATATAAAGGGTTTAGGGTATCATCGGTTAACCCAGATATGGATACTGAGAGGTTTTGCCTCGCGATTCCATAGACGCTGTAACCCCCATTGTTGAAATCGTCAAATCTGGTCTGATTTGTTCCGCTAGCCGCGACAGTTGGAATAGTTACCACCAATTGCCCTTCCGCAGGATCGTACTGCTCGTGAAGGGGGGTCGTTCCGGCAGGAGTGCTGATCGAAGTAGTAGATAAAGCAATGCCGTTGGCACCCGTTCCCTGTTGAGTGTTTGCAGGTTGATCGACATATTTGGTCTCGGAAGGTAATACATATGGGTTTGCTGCTAAACTACTCGAAGTGGACATGTATACTGAAAAATTACCATTATATCCAGCCCAACCGTAATACGATGGAATCTGAGATTGTGCAGATGCAGGTGGCGCAAG
The DNA here is from genome assembly GCA_021811505.1 of Thermoplasmata archaeon. The sequence goes on from JAJZOM010000083.1 coordinate 3,474, forward strand.
CACAATCATTGAGACAAACCCCGTGAAAAGCAGAATAATGGACATAGCAATTGCTCTCCCTTTCCGATGATAAATTAGCGTCTCCGCTTTCGTCTTTCCAATAAATCTTGTTTCTTTTCCAGATTCAATTTTTTCTTTCATTTTTTACTACCTTACATCATCAACTCTCCTCTACTATTGTCATTGAAAGTGCTGAATTTACTGGTTCGCTAAGGCCATTGACCTGAGCACTGAGAACAAGCGTGTAAGCGCTTACGGGGTGCCAAGCAAGATTAACCTGCATCTGAACTGAAACATAGAAGTTATAAAATGGGGAGTTACCAATCTGATTCAGCAAGTTTGTGGTCACGCTCTTATGGTCGGCTCCGGAAAGCCAAAGGTATCCAAGGGTATTCGGTGACAGGTTATCGGCTCTGGGAACAGCTGTAGAAGAAGGTGGCGCAAAGGTTGATAAAGTGCTGTTCGGATCCGTTTCACTAATAGATACCGTAAGTGACTCAGGATACAGGTTCCCGGAGAAATGACCTCCCACTGAGAGGTTGAATGTGATGACTGCCTGATTTTCCGCGCTATCGTAAATTATATTACCCTTAGTAAGGTTAACACTCAGTGTGGAATTGTGATGACCTGCATTCATTACCAATGCTCTGGATATGTCCGTGGAAAACGTAAAGAAGCTGAGATTTTCAGTCATGGTTTTGAAATCACCTGAATATGTGACGTTCAAGTGGCCATCTTGCACAGTTATTTCAGGATTGTTCTTGAAAAAGGGGTCGTAGACGTGGTATACGGGAAATATTATGCCGAATATTAGAACAAGGATAATGACAACCGAGTATGCTGCAATTCTCTTTCTCTTGCCAGGGATCAGCATTTCAATTCCCTAATTTTATAACTCACCTATGTATATGAATATTCACTTCTGTGGTGCTCTGTTGAACAAATCTCGTGATCTCCGTGCCTTCCCCTATTCTTGACATGTTTTTTCCTTTTCAGGCCCTAGCCCACCTCCCTGACCACCCTTTTTGCCCACTGGTTTATATGGTCATATACCCAGAACCTCTGGTATCCCTCAGCTTCCAGGCCATCTCATTCCGTAGTCATTATCCTCAGCCCACCGCTTGTATCCCTTCTCCCTGTATTCCCTTACTGCCTTGCGCCGGTATTTCGATCCCCTGCACCTTCCGGTCGAGGCGTTCTTCCTGATCTTGATTATCGGATCTGTACCCGTGATGTGTAACAGCGTGAACAGATCATTCACATCAAATGCACCGTCACCATGGAATCCCTTCACCGTGACACCTTTCATGACTGCCTCCCTTATGTGCCTGGATGCAGTCTCGGGTTCTGATGGTCCGGTACCCTCAATATGTGACTGAACGCCAATGATCTTCTTTGTTCTCACATCCGCCGTTATTATGACGACAAGATGTTTTCTTTTCCCTGCATCAGGATCACCGTATTTCATGATGCGGTATGATCCGACGTTGTTTGTCTTCATTCCAGTGCCATCGGTACGGATCTCGGCATACTGCATGCCTGAAATATCCAGGTCCGGTTTCGGATCGTGTATGCGGTGCCATATGGTTGTGTAATCACCATACTCCGGTATTATGTGCATCTTCTTCAGTGATCTAGCCATCCCTTCAAGACCCCTGTAGTCAAGATACTGTTTCCACAGCATCATGAACTGCATTAATGACTCTGGGAAGAGAAATGTGGAACCTCTTTTCCCCTTGTTCATCTTTACCAATTCCAGATCCCACTACCTGACAAAATCCAGGTCAAGGAAGAACGTCTCCCTTATTACGAGTTCCTCGTTGTATTCCTTCCAGTTCCTTTTATCCCTGTACGGCTTCCCCCATCTTGGCATTATAACTGTATGTATATACAGTCATATATTTATATTGGTGTTGCGATTCGATGTACTGTGAAAGGTTCCCTGATCGTTTTCACTGTTGAAAGGTCCGGAAAAGGTGTCAGCCCCGCTTCATATTCTGCGTTCTACAGGAAGCTGTATGGCTATAACAACTCGTCCCACTACGGAAAGTATCACTCCAGGGTGCCAGGATTCCTTGACCGGATCGGGTACATAAAATACGCAAATGGTGTTATCCTTGTACTGAGGGAGAACAGCAGCTCCGTTGTTGAGTACCTCAAGAAGAACAGTGCAAAGGTTTTCCAGTGGGAGGTGGAGCTGTCAAAGATAGAGGAGACAGATCTGCAGGAAGGGAATACAGGGAGA
>JAJZOM010000250.1 GCA_021811505.1 Thermoplasmata archaeon
CACTTTCCACAAGTGCGGATATGGTTTCTTTTACACTAATGTGCTCTTTCCGAGATATGAAGGTAATTTCTGAAGTTGAGAGGCCGTGTATTCCCAGTTCAGGGAATCTCGACCTTATTGCGCTGAACATGTCGGTATAGTACTGGAGAGGCAGATCAGGATTAACTCCGCCCTGAATCAAAAGCTGCCTTATACCTAAGTTATTGTAATAATGGTCTATTTTTCTTATTACTTCTTCCTTTGAAAGAAGATATGCATCTGGCTCGGATCCTGTTCTGTAGAAAGCACAGAAATTACATCTGACGTTGCATATATTGGTGTAGTTTAGAATCATGTTGGAGACAAATGACACGTACCTTCCTGAGATGCCGACGGCAAGGTTTCTGGCCATTTTCCCAAGCGAGTTCAGATCAGCCTCATCATACATGTAAATTATATCTTCCCTGTCCGGCGTATCGCCAGAAAGTACTTTTTCATAGATGCCTTCCAAGGGTTCGGCCTGCTTGAGCATCCCCTACTATTTGTTTTTAAGTAATAATCCTTTTTATAATGGGAGGCTGGCTGGAGCATTCAGTAAAGCCGAAAGCCACAGTATTTCAATGGGTTCTGGCCTGAAGGCATAATTCAATCTGGGAAATCGTTATTTAAAGGAAACACATCGGTAATGCATGGAAGAGTACCTCGACTATCCGGTACAATACTGGACTGAATACGTTCTGGAACACTACCCTCTCAACTTTAGCGAATCACTCGGTATGGTCAAGGAACTTGATCTGCCGCAACTGATGAGGATTGCGAATTTTCTCACTTCAAGACAGGTTGGAAATACCGTGACTTACGCTGTTTCCTACAACATTAATTATTCAAACTACTGTGCTGCAAGTTGTCCTATTTGTGCATTTTATGTGCCTATAAAGCTGAAAGGCAAGACGAACGGCGGCTATGAACTCTCAATCGAAGACGTGAAGAAAGACCTTGAAAAGGCCAGGGATCTTGGAGCCACGGAAATACACATAGTCGGAGGGTTCAACCCGGATCTTCCTCTGGAATATTATGAGGACGTTTTCAGGACTGTAAAGGAATACCTTCCCGGGGTTACCCTGAAAGCACTCACAATACCAGAGATCGATTTCATAGCCAGCACAAGCGGAAATTCAATAAGGGATGTAATAGAACGATTCAAGGCTGCCGGAATGGATGCCCATACAGGTGGTGGAGCCGAGATATTCGATCCTGAGGTGAGAAAGCAGATAACCACGAAGGAGAAAATCTCAGGCGAAAAGTGGCTTGAGGACGCCAAGATCATACACAGTCTGGGAGTTCCGGGCAACTCAACCATGACATATGGCCATGTGGAAAAGATCGATCAAATTATTGATCACATAATTAAAATCAGGGACAATCAGAGGGAAATTCCTGGGTTCCTGTCATTCATACCCCTAAAATTCAGCCCTGACAATACACCTCTCCAGAAGATGGGAAAGGTTAAACTGCCAGCGTCCGGGGAGACCGATCTGAAGGTCATAGCGCTTGCCAGGATCATAGGCGGTCAAGACCTTACAAACATCAGCGTCTACTGGGTCTCACTGGGGAAGGAGATCTCCCAGGTTGCATTGAACGGAGGTGGCAATGACCTTGTTGGTACTGCATTCAGCGAAAAAATATTCGGCGCCACCGACAGGAAAGAGGGTACGACCATAGAAGAATTAAACAACCTCATCAGGCAAATTGGAAAAATACCTGCCCAGAGGGACACATTCTACCAGATCAAAAGATACGGGTAATATCTCACGGTCTGTGGGAATTTCCTGGTTTCTGGGTTAAGTGAGATAGCACATTGTGCGCGTGCGTCCATGTAGGGACGTGCTGAAGTGCCATTACCAGCCCATGGGCATTCCCGGTTGCAACCGCAACTGCGCCAGTCGCTCCGGCAACGCCAACTGTTGCAAGCACTATCTTTGCTAAGGCAAGTCCCGTTAAACTCATTATGTTTTATTAGATTTATTGTAATGTAACTTCTGGTACAATCTCGCGAATTAGTATCGATCTGCCATATTGCCGTAACTGAAAAAAATACCACGGCTTATTTTTTCTCGTCTTTATTCACTTTTTTGTAAATCTGATCTACAACATTTTTCAGGTCGTTGATTCCTTCAACTATTTTCGGTATATTCTCATTGTACATTTTTTCCAGTCTGTCCATTTTTTGTATCATAAAATCGACCCTTTTCTGGAAATTCTCCGGAACTGTTCTCTCTGAACTGGGAGCAATCTCCACTTCGGTAGTTAATAGATTCTCTCTCACAAGACTATCGGAAGCTTTTCTTTCATAGGTTCCGATGACTGACTTGGATTCGAGCATGAAATCCTTTGCTGAAACATATTTTGAAAATATATAATCTGAAAACTTAACGCCCATGCTCATGGCTGCCTCGCATTCCCTCTGTTCCAGAAGTTTTGACAGACCGTTGGAATAGACCACTCTAACTTTTGCCTGATCGCACATCGGAAATTCAAACGTCTTAATCTTCTCGTCTATTCTGCTTTGAAGATCAGCATAAACCGTAAAATTGAGTTTTCCCTTGAGGGAACTTATCTCTCTTTTTAACTCTACGAGCTTTTTGTAGCTGCTTATATCTCTTATCGAGTCTCGTAGGGTGTTGTGGTTTATCACTGAAGTCTATCTAATGCTTAGACTAAAACCTTTTTAATGTTTGCTGTTGGCAAATAATTTTAAATTGGCAGATAAATGTGTCCTTCACCCGCTGTATGAACAATGTGGCACCAATTGCGAAATATTTCGCAAAGGAGTTTTGTCCGGTCAATCTAATATGAAATGAAGAAAGAGATGCTGTTGCATGCTGCTGTGCTGGCGAAAATTATGTTTTTTCACCGCGATCAGCACCGACAACCACGAAAAACCAGTTTGTTGGAATTATCTTTTAAACAGAACGGGATATCTGATAGCTTCGAATGATTGGATTAATCAACTTTGCTCATAGTGATCCACTCTACAACGCCTTCCCTGACAAATCGCTCATAGTTCGGGACACGCCTAAGAATCTTATTTCACGAATACTGGACGGCGAATTGAAATGTGGAATGGTATCTCTGGTCGAATATATCCGTAACCAGGATAGGCTCGAACTTGTGGAGTCAGCAACAATCAGGTCTTCAAGGGAGGTAATGTCGGCAATTCTTGTATCCAGAAAAACCAGAATAGAAGCTCCTCTCAGAATATCGGTTACTGAACACACCAGGACCACGGAATTCTATACCGAGATGATTCTCAGGAAACTCAAACTTCCTTACGAACTCATACATAGCAGGGAACGCGAGGCATCAAAACTCCTAGACGAAGCGGAGTACGCTCTTGTGATAGGAGATGAAGCCCTTAGAGTATATTCTTCCGGTTTCAGGATAATATGGGACATAGGATTTGAATTCAATGCACGTTTTTCCATGGTACCGGTTTTCAGCGTCACTGTCAAGAGAAAAGGGGTGGATTGTTCCATGGAGATCAGGAACCTGAACGAAGCCATTACCAATTCCGGGAAATTCATTGATGCTGCAGTAAAAGAGAACAAAGATCGAATGAATTTGCCTAAATCGATCCTGGATCTGTATTATAACAGAATGAGGTATGATTTCATACCCGGCGTGTCAAGGACTATAGAATTTTTATCGGGAGCGCTAGCTTCAAGCCAATCTTGAACAAAGTCTAATTCTTGTTAAAATATTCTGGCGTCCCATGTTTTAGCAAGCAACCATTTTTGCAATCCCTGCTTGCCTTAAGGGACCAGTATAGTCACACCGCATCAGGAAAATATGTCAATTAAACATTGAGTCAGTAAAACTTTTTTCTAAATATTAGGTTAAGGAAATTACCACAGATCCCAATGCGAGCAAGAAAATCTCGGGTGTAATAGACGGTGAGGAAACCAAGACAGAGGCAACAGGCAATCACTGTACTATACCGGCACCATCGGGTACTATCAAAGATGAACTATTCTCTTTCGGCTTAAAACTAATGTCATTTGCCGCATAGTTTTCAGAGAACTTATTCGCAAGAGAATCGCTTTCTATCCATGCATCATTCTTTTCCTTCTCAATTTCTCCTATTACGGCTAACTTTTATGGTAACCACATAAAATAAAGCGACTCCTACTGCGAAGACTGCAGAAAATAATATCTGTGGCCCAACATAGAATGGTAGCCAATCTAAAGGGTTTAACGCAACATTTGTATTATTCAAAGAAAATACTAGTTCTGTAGATGAATTTACAATAGGAAATATTGTACTAAATGGCTCCAGTATACCCGACCAAATTGTTGCAACATTTATGTGCATATTGCCGCTTATAACGGCACATTCCAAAGTGGGTACCGGCAAAACCGATTTATTATCATACGGAACATTTTGAACCGCTATCTCTTCTGGTAATATGATCCCTTTCTTTGAAAATGGTTCATTTCCGTATAAAGGTCCGGAAGAATGAACCTGACCGTAAGTATTATTCCACAGTTTTATGTATGTGCCATCTTGGAGCTGGAAGTCTGGAATCAGCCATCGTGCCACATCCGAATTCATCGAAACCCTGATCTGATTTTCAAAGACCACAGAGTTGTTAAAACGATTTACTAATATTCCTTTCACAAGATAGGCATTATTATTGACATAAGAGATGCTAATTCCTCCGGCAAGGCCTATTTGTGGTGCATTTATACCAATCCGATTGTTGTACACGGTGAAGCTGGAGTAAAAAAGATAATCCGCATGAAATCCTGTCGTTTGATCATTACTGCTTAATCCACTCCTCACAAATTCCACTTCATAAAGCAAAGGAGACACCAATATTAACACTACACCGATAGTAAGAATGGTCAGTGCAATCGCCTTAAATCTGTTAATCCTCATAATAATAAAAATTACAGGGAGTTCATCAGTCCAAGAATGAAAAGATCATGTCCGCCAATTCTACGTTTTAGTTCAGCTGGCCTATTATATTGATACTCACCGTTTATGTGAACGGACGAATCACCTATTACGTTAGAATAGAGATTACACGTTTGACCAACGTAAAATGGAGAAAGTTGGAAAGATGGGTTGAGGTTTGAACTGAAATCCCTAATTGTGGTGACTGTATTTGGCGAATTACTGAAAACGCATACTGATAGTTCAGTCAGGTCGTTCGCAAAACAGGAAGAGGTAGATAATTGATTCATGGTGCCGACTACTTCGTTATAGCGATACAAGTAGCTTAGATTGTTGTAAAACCAACCTGACCAAAAGTTTGCGAATATTCCTGTGGATTCCCCCTCTCCATTAAGTTCCCCATAAACAAATATATAACCGATACTCCCTCCTCCAGATCCAGTTAATTGGCTGGCAGTACTCGTCCCAGTCGAACTGAGACTTAAATTTGAAATGGGGATAAAAAGTTCGTCGATATCAGTAACAATAAAAATGGAGGTTGATACTGGCAGGGCCATACTCCCTCGCGTTTTATCCATCATTAGTTTTCCTATAATTTAACGATTTTAAATATAGTATTTGTTTAGCTTCGATGGTACAACATTTGTTCTCTGACTCTTAAGTCTGGCAATTTCTGGTTGGGGTTTTACTTATTTCGTACAAAGGCTATTATACTGAACTGTGTTTCAGTATTAATGGATA
>JAJZOM010000009.1 GCA_021811505.1 Thermoplasmata archaeon
CCGATTGTTTATTCAGGCATGAACCCGGAATCGATAATAGATTTCTCATCTAACCTGAACGACTTTGTTAATATTCACGATGCAGACAGGCTTGCGGGAAACCAGTTTCTCGGGTTGTATCCAGAAGATCAGCCCGACTGGCTTTTGGAAAAGCTTTCCCGCTACTCTCGTACGAATAATAATGAAATCATTCTGGGTTCTGGACTCACTCAATTTATTCACCTTCTTTGTGATCTGTATGATAATTCCAGAATGCTTATGGTATCGCCTTCATTCATGGAGTATGAAAGGACATGCAGAGCAAAACACACTTCATATTCAACGTTACCTGGCAGGATTCTTGCAGATAACCCGCACATCCTGAAAAGATATAACCCCGGAGTCGTTGTTATCACGAGGCCGGATAATCCAACAGGATCGATGATCCGCTTTTCATCTTTAATGGAAATACTCAATTCTGCGGAGGATATTGGATCAAATGTATTCATCGACGAGGCGTTTATTGATTTTACGGATGACGGCGAATTTTTCAGCACTGTTCAGCTTGTTCACGAATATGGAAATCTCATTCTTGGAAGATCGCTGACCAAGATCCTAGCCATGCCGTCCCTGAGAATAGGCTATCTGATCTCAGGTTCTGGCAATCTGGATCCATTCAGAAAATTGATGGAGCCATGGGCAATAGGGCAGGATCATATGGAAGTCTTGAGAAACGTGGACCTTGAGTACATAAGGCAATCTGCGGCAAAGGTCAAGGAGAACAGGGAATATCTGATACATTCAATGAAGGAAATAGGGATGACGCCTGTCGGTGATCCTCAGGCCAATTACGTCACTTTCAGGTTGAGGGATGATGTGAATGCCGACAAACTGCTGGAATCTCTTGAGTCCTCAGGGTTGCTCATTCGATCACTGTGGAACTATCCCGATTTCGGGAAGGAGTATGTCAGGATCGCAGTTAAGTCCAGAGAGAAGACGGATCTGCTTGTTAATCGTATCAAGGGGATGATCGGGCATTAAGAATATGCTTATGGTACTCGGGACCGCTTCTTCCGCAGGTAAATCAGTAATCTCAACCGCTCTCTGCAGAATATTTTCCGATGAAGGGTATAAGGTAAGCCCGTTCAAGGCGGTGAACATGTCCTTGAATTCGGTCTCGCTTGCTGATGGATCCGAGATAGCAAGGGCTCAGTGGCTTCAGTCCACGGCAGCGAGGCAGGAGCCATCGCGAGAAATGAATCCCATACTCCTCAAACCAGAAGGAAAAGGCTTTTCACAGGTAATTCTGCTGGGGAAATCCAGAGGGGTAATGAGCGTTGCAGATTACCAGGCTTACCTTATGGATCATGGAACCGATGCAGTCGAAAGCTCCGTTTCAGCGTTAATGAAAAAGTTTGACCTGATAATAGCAGAGGGAGCAGGTTCACCCGCAGAAATAAACCTCATGGATCACGATATCGCAAACACATACGTTCTTACAAGATACGCTAAAAAATCCATACTTGTCGGTGATATAGATCGTGGAGGAGTATTTGCCTCTCTATACGGTACAGTGAAGCTGATGAGAAATAGCGAAAAGGTCTCAGGCCTTATCATAAACAAGATGCGGGGGGATACCGGTATGCTGAAGACAGGTATAGAGAGACTGACGCAGATGACTTCCAAGACCGTTCTGGGTGTAATGCCATACATGGATCAACTCAGACTTCCCGGGGAGGATTCCCTTGACTATTCTGACGAAAAGATCGCAGGCAAGTCCATTGTGGTCATAAAATACCCGTACATGGAGAATTACAGTGACATTGATCCTGTATTCGCTTATGGCGACGGTGCAAGATTTCTGGTCGGGCCAAACAAGGAAGCGATTGAAGAGGCAACGTTGATCATACTACCCGGCTCCAAGAACGTGCTGGAGGATCTCACGTTTCTGAAGGCCACGGGCATAATTGAATCATTAGTCTCAGCAGCGATGAGCGGCAAAAAGATCCTCGGGATCTGCGGCGGCTACCAGATGCTGGGCAAACAGATCAGGTTTACCGACGGGACTGTCTTGGAAGGAATCGGCCTGTTGAACGCGGTGACGGTATACAAACGGGAAAAAACTGTTAGGAAGGTCCAATATTCCGGGTTCGGGAATCACCTAGAGAAAAATATTCAGGGCAGTGGTTATGAGATTCACTACGGGTCCGTTTATTCAGAAGAGGATCCTCTTTTCATCACTGACGAAGGACAAGACGGAGCCGTCTCTTCCAAATACAAAGTCTATGGAACAAACATTCACAGCATACTTGAAAACAGCGATATTTACAGGTTCTTTACCGGCAAGAGGCCCAACAGATCTTACGGGGAGATACTTGAAGATAACATCTCTCTACTTTCTGAAACCTTCAAAAGGAACATAGATGTGGAGAAAATAGTGTCATGGTTCAGATAAATGTGCATCTGATATTCATCTCTCTTCTGGTACTGGGGATGTCATTTTTAATTGATATCACTTTTGGGGAACCAAAAGTCTCAATACATCCGGTCGTAATGATCGGGAAGATCATATCAGCACTGGAAAAACCTCTCCGGAAAATGAAGAACCAGATTCTGGCAGGAATTCTTCTCCTGTCATTTATGGAACTGATAGTTCTCTCTCTTGTAATTGTGACGCTATACATTTCTGGATTCCTGATTCTGGCGTATATTATAATGGCGGGTTTCCTTCTTAAGACAAGCTACGCACTCACCTCCATGGGCTCTCATATCGCTCCTGTAATCGACTCCCTCAGTGCAGGCGATATCGAAAGTGCCAGAAAGCATTTATCAAAAGTTGTAAGGAGGGAAACAGGAGATCTCGACCTGCACAGCATATGTTCGGCATCCATTGAAACCATATCCGAGGGATTTGTCGATGGTTTTGCATCACCGTTATTTTACTTTCCGTATTTTGGTGTTTCAGGGTCTATGTTTGCAAGGGTGACGAGTACGCTTGATTCAACCGTGGGTTACAAGGACGAGAGAAACATAAAATTCGGCAAAGCCTCAGCTCTTGCTGATACAATTGTAAATTTCATACCAGCCAGGCTTTCTGGATATCTCATCCTTCTGTCTTCTTTTGCAGTATCCGGCAGAAAGGAAAGCGTATCCTTGAGAACTATGAGCAGAAAGACAGAGAGCAAAAATGCCGGGTGGCCCATGGGAGCAATAGCCATAGGCCTCGATGTAAGACTGGAAAAGCATGGATCATATGTTCTTAATGAAGACGGGAAACCACCGGAAATAGAGGATGTAAGAAAAGCCATGAAGATATTCTACCTTGCATCGATAATATTTGCCACCTTATTTGTGATCACGCCAATAATACTGATTTCCGCAATTTTGTGACCCATAGGCAGAGTATTTGGAGTTATTCTATAACGAAGCGAATTCCATGAACCACGCGCGATAAAATCATCGCAATTCATTTTGTTCGAGAAATGGATTCACCAACTTGATACAATGAATGTTGTTCATCTTATAGTTGAACGTTAGCTGCTGCCCGCTCCTCAAATGACAGGAGAGAACATCGGCTCATCCCGTAATTTCCGCCATACAATTGTCTATCTTACCCAAAATTTGTACAGAGCACTCTTGAAGCAGGAGGTTTGAGAATATCGTCATCTTCTATCTCGGACATAAGTTCTTCTGGATATGACCCGGTGCAGTATCACTTATCCCAGCATTTGAGACAAAAGGAGAAGATAATGTGATCAGGCATATTCAAGCAACTTTTTTGCCCTGTCATAATCCGCAGTGGTATTGACATTTATGATCTCATCATCTGTCACAACTGAGGAGTAACTAAGGGGCTCCAAAGAAGGCAGTTTCTTAAAAATGGTTATGCCAGTAATCTCACCATTACAGACTAGATTCACAAGGTCCCTGGTTATCATCGAGGATTGTTTCATAAAAAAGGATAATGTCTCTGCAGAATCGAGGACTATGTCTCCGGGGATAAGTAGGATTGGCAGAACAGAAACAGTGTTCAGGCATTCATTCATGTCAGAAACATACCCGTTTCCCGAGGATTTAATTATTTTTAACTCTGTTCCTCGATAAATTCCGGGAATTGAAGATCCGTCTCTCGTACAGAGATGCACACCGAGACCAAGGGAAGAAACCATCCTGATTATCCTGCCGATGATCGTTTCATTCCCCAACCGAAGCAGGTACTTTTCAGGATTATTAATCCTGCTTCCTCTACCTCCGCACATTATTACACAGGTTTTGGGCTCATCGATGGTGTTTTCCATTCTCCAATTCCTCCTTCGCAAATGACACGACCATGCGATAAATTTCCATTGAAATGATTCTTCCATGCGGGGTTATCCTCCCGGCGAATTTCTCACTCTTTCCATGATCTGTTATAAAAAGAGATATACTGTCTGTTGAAGTGCCGGGAGATGGATCTCCGGTGGTCATGTCTCTGACACCCGCATCATTCATGGCCTGGGATTTTGCTTCCACAGAACTCTGAATCAGATTGATCGCAGCAGAATCAGAAAGTGGAATGTCTGCAACAACTGCAATATTAATGGTCCCTGCAGAATGATATCCAATGCTGCCAACGGACAAGGCATTATTCAAACCGGAAGTCGCAATGATAAATATGGTACTATCCTCATTGAGAAAGATCTTCCTCTTTGACACATCTGCGGCAGTCAGTGTGATGGTAGTGTCGCTTTCTTCAATCATATATTCACGGAGAAACCTAGTGCACTCTGATTCAACATCATGATTGTAGTCAATATCGACATGCCTGTTAATGAAGGTTGAACATGTTCCTGTTCCGCCTTTAAACGGAGCGGAACTGAACATCCTCGCAGGTTCCTGAAAATGGATCATATAGAATTCAGTTCTTTCAACAAGACTGAATTTACTTTTTTTCATTTTATATATGGAGACCTGAAATTCACACCGTTTTTGATGAGCCTGATGGATTTCTCATATCCAGCATCGGCATGCCTGATTACGCCAAGTCCGGGATCTGCATTCAGGACCCTTCTTATGCGGGTCTCAGCATCTTTTGTCCCGTCCGCAACAATGACGAACCCCCCATGTATTGCGTTGCCGATACCAGTCCCACCGCCATGATGGAATGAAACCCATGTTGCCCCCGAGATCGCATTCAGTGCAAAATTAAGAACAGGCCAGTCTGCAATTGCATCGCTCCCATCTTTCATTGCCTCAGTTTCCCTGTATGGAGAAGCAACGGATCCGGTATCATGGTGATCTCTTCCTATTGCGACGGGTGCCGATATTTTTCCATCCCTTACCATGTCGTTTATCATAACTCCCAGTTTCTCCCTCATGCCATATTCAGCATAGCATATTCTTGCAGGCAGACCCTGAAAATGTATCCTCTCCCGCGCAAGTTTTATCCATTTCACAAGATGCTGATCGTTGGAGAAATCACTCAGTATTGCATCGTCAATTGCATAAATATCCTCCTTTCTTCCTGAGAGAGCAACCCACCTGAATGGTCCGGAACCGATTGAGAAAAGATCCCTTATGTAGTGCGGGACGTAGCCCGGGATGTCGAATGCATTTTTAAGTCCACCCTCCTTTGCCCTTGTTCTGAAATCATTGCCGTAATCGAAAACCTTGCTTCCGTTGCTCTCTCAGGA
>JAJZOM010000241.1 GCA_021811505.1 Thermoplasmata archaeon
TGGTGGAAACTACAGAAATAGTTCCGGAATGAAGATCTCATTTGGGGAATACACGGTCCCAATCTCTTTTGTGTGGCCGTCTCCCGCTTCAACTTTGATCTTTTCGCCAGCCTTCGTGAATTTCAGCATCGCCCCCGATCCAAGGTCGTTTGTCACGCTCTTGAAATCATCCGGGTCAACTGCAAAGGTCTGCTCTCCGTCGTATTCGAGGAGCTCAAGGTCTTTCTTGTTAAGGTAGAATACTCCTATCCTTGTCTTGTAAGTATCAGTTGCGTAAAACCTCACGCCACTGCCGCTCACATTCACAATGACCTCTTCTGCTCCCATTGCATACGGGAAGAATTTCACGATCTTCCTCATTGCAGACTGCTCCACAACAAAGGTTGCGTTTTCTCCTGTTGCTGTCCTCTCCATTTCCGGAACTATTTCTGTAGTTTCCACCATTTTTCTCTATTCCTGGCCTCCCGGTCTCCCGGGAGACGCAACAAAAATTATTCAGTGCCCAGGAGTGCCCTCAATTCCTGCATGAAGTCCAGTTCGTGAACTTCTTTCAGGATGTAGCCGCACTCCCTGCACTCTATTGAAAACCTCTGGTAAGGTTTGTCCGGCCAGTCTACTTCCAGTTTGCCCTTGAAAATGTAGGGCTTTCCGTGATAAACTGCCGTTCCCACAACCTCAACCGTTTCTGCGTTCAATTCGGTTCCGCATTCCGGACACTTCTTTTTCACGTTTGTTTCCGTCATTTGTTCCATTTTAACCAACGTCCCTTTCGGGCGCAACAAAAAATTTTCACTCTTCCGGAGGCTCCTTGTCCTCTTCTCTCCACGAACCGTATTCCTCTTCTTTTGCATCTGCTGAAAAGTACAAGTCTTCATCAGCTTCTGAAAGGTAATACAGGCTCATTGATGCCTCCTGGATGAGTTCTCTGTTCTGGTACAACTTTCTTCTGATGTCCCTCCACTTATCGTCGTATAGGTGACTGCTCCAGGATACGTCGCTGTAGCGAATCTCAAAGGCTTCGCAATATGCGTCCCAGACTATCACTGCATGCCCATCGGCCTTGTTTCTCAGGTGATGCGCATAGTAGTCTGAACTCACATATCCTGCCATGACCTGGGAGACTTCTGTGTAGTCCCCGAGATCTGCGGCCAGTTTCCTTGCCTCTTTTTCTCCGACTCCTTTCTTCAGGGTTATGGAACCTGTCAAGAATGTTTCTGTACTCATTTCTGTTTTATTCCTGCCTTTCGGCAACAAAAAATTACAGGTCCTCATAGGGACCATGCTGTTCGTGTACGTATGCAGGTCTGCCCTCGTGTTCTGTTGTCCTTTCAAGGTCCATTACGTCATAGTCAACAACCCTGACCTTTACTCCAGCGGGCACACTCACGATATTGGGCATTCCTTTTTCTATTTCAATTACCACTTCGTTTTTGTCCATGTTTATCAGCTCCCCTGTTTCCAGGGACGCGACATATCTTGGTATGTGCCAGAACGCAAAAAGGGCGACCCCCTTGCGGAAGGCCGCCCTTAATGACCTGGAAAGACCATTCCTCACAGGTTCCATTTGGGTTCCCCCTCCTGGTCATGTCCTGCAATTCCTGATCCCGATGGAAGATCAGATATGCATCCATTGTGCATACATTACAACCCGTTTCGCATCTCAAGGTGACCGGACTCCATTGGTCCAGTCGTGACACTCCACAGGCGCTCCAGGAGATCGAAATCCCCTGGAGCTAATGAAATAAAAGCCTCATATGGCTCTATTCCCTCACTTCTGCTTCTTAGCGACACTGAGAGGCGCTACCTCTCATTGCTTTTTATTCCAGCTTATGGTTGCCTCACATCTCAGTAAGCCCATAACGCAACATAATTATGCTCAGGCATAGGGATGACCACATCCATTGTGCAATCCGGCAGCCGATTGAGATTGTCGTGTCGTTCTGTTCAGTCCATTGCTGCACAGAACACTAAACCTCAACTTTCTCATTTCCCCTTACCTTATGGTAAAGGGCCTGCTCGCCTGTCCGAAGACAGGCTCCCTTGCGATCCGCCAAGTTAGCGGACTCCCTTTCGGGGAGAGTTTTATACCCATCGTGACGCTCTTCAGCGCTTCCTCTCTCGTGGCCCCCTCACAGTTTCCTGCGAGTCCGGTGCGGGTTTTACTCTTCGCGACATTGGGCATGTTTGCCATCAGGCTTTCACTCCCAAGCTACATGTTTACTTCCCCATCTGGGTATATAAGTCTTTTCTTCTTTTTTCCCAACAAAAATTATTCAGCGAGGTATGGAATAACCAGTTCATCCTGCTTCCACTCCTTCCTTGCCACCTTCAGCCTGGTCTCGTTGTTTCCTGAATCAGTCAACACCAGATTGGTCGCAACCACATACCTGTAGTTGCTATCCGGTTCTGTCAGGTTGACCAGGCTTAGGAAAGGCATTTCTCTGAGTGCCCTGACCTGCTTTGCAGTCAGGGTCATTGCAATGTAGTGAATCTGTATCGCCTCCACCTCGCCTTCTGTTTCATGTATCTCAAGCTGCCACCCCGCAGCTGTTGAAGCCCTGGAGGCGGCAAATGCTTTCATCTTGTTTGCATATTCTCTTAATCCAAACAATTTGTTTCACTCCTTTTTAAAAACGGGGACTCAAAAGCCCCCGCAACAAAAAATTAATAGTCGTTAATTCCAAGCTCATCGCACATATCAAGGAACGATCTCTGCTGTTCCGGGGTAAAATGTGCGCCATAGGAATCATCAATAGTTCCAAACCGCACGTATGCCCTCATCCCATCCTTGAATGCTGCAATCCATAAGCCTGGAGAACAGTTGCATCCTGGTGTACCGCATCCACCCATATCCGAAGACCTCCTGAATTCCAGTTTGCCAGAAATCTGCCAACTGTGGTTGTCATTCTTTATTTCAGTGGGCTGGTAACCATTTGCTGTTCTCAAAAAATCTGCTAATGTTTCCATCGCAAAATAAAATTAATGCATGAGCTCCATTATGGTCTCCGCTTCACAGGAGTCCGCGGATTCCGTCCAGGTCATTTTTACGTGCCTGTCCCCATTGAGGTCCACAAAGTCTACGTCCACCACTTTCAGGCGGTGCAGCCCCAGGACCTTCATTGCATATGGGTATACAAGCAGTTTCCTGAACTCGTCTCTGCCGATGCTCCTCTGAACGTCAACTCTTTCGAGCTCTCTCTTTCTATTTTCTCCTATTACAAATCCTTGTATTTCCAAAATTCCACTCCTTGAATCTGTAAGCAACACTCTTTCGCCCTCATTCCCTGCTCTTCCCTTGCGGGTCATAAAACAGGTTACGCGGACAGGTCAAGCCTTGCGGCCCAACCCCGGCAGTTGGCTGCATCCATCGTACAGCCAGGTGCTCTTCCTGGACAGAAGTAGTTCTCAGCTCTCCATTGGATCCTCGATAGTCTCCTGTCCATTCCAGGCATTGCCATTTAAGGCACCACACTCCCTTGCGGAAGCGACTCCCACTCTTTCGAGCAACAGTGGACTTGGATGGATCTCAAATCAACCTTAACTATCGGAGTTTTCTGATCGTTTTCCTTCATCCACAACGAAAATTACTTTGCACGAACCATTACATACCTTACAGCTCTCCATTCCGGTGAGCTGATGATGCTGTTAAGATCCCGTGCTATTGATTCAGGTCTTTCCCTGACGTCTTTTTCCGTGTAATCTGACTGAAATAAAAATTCAAATCTTTGATTCACTTGTTTTTCCCGCTCCTTGCCAGTTAAGGCACTACATAAATCCTTTTTTTCCCACAATAATTTTATGTTTCGACCCCCAAGAACCTATCCGCCGTTTCCAGCGTTATTAGAAGGTCGGTCAACCTATACGGGTTGGAGTATTTTAAGGGCTTAATCTGGCAGGTCCTTGCGGACGCGGGTAGCCAAGCCCCCCGTATAAGCACAGCTCTGCGGAGATCGCAGGCTGATCATCAGGCGTATTCTTTTTGAAAGGAGATAAGGGTGTATTCCGCCTCTTTCAAGGCATCTCCGGTCACCCCTTATCCAGCGTAACTTAATCGCAACATAGGGGCTTAAAGCCCCTAAAATAGGTTTTTCCAGTAAATATACGTCACCATCTGGGTATATAAACGTTTTGCAAATATACCCACTTCAGCCCCTGTTTTGAGGCTCTGCGACAAAATTATGTACGGTAATCGATGGAGTGCCCCTGGTGTCGGATCTCAAAATCCATCAAATCCGTAATAGAATAACTTTTCTTGGTGCCCTTGCAGGTGTTGCAATAGGCAAATCTCAATTTAGGTTGTATTTTTCCCTGAGCTTCAAGCATCTGAAGCTTCAAAAGGTAGGCTGAACCCATAAATCAACCGCCCTGTCTGGGTATATAAAACTCTTTCAGGAGCCTGTGTGTTGTATTTCCAAGGTCTCTGTGAATTTTTTAATCTAGGTCCTTAATCGGGACTTTTAACTCAGAGGTTAATAATATTAAAAGTCTAGACTTGCGAGGTTCCGGAAACAACTGATATGTAATGTTCAAACAATTTTTAGTTTTATTTGACATTTTAATTGGTAGGTTTATATGGAACAGACTGTTATTTATTCGTGGGCTTTTCAAAATTCTTCACCTTTCTGGTCATATTTACATTGATTCTGTCTGGAGCCTCTATGTTGGCTTTTAGCGCTGAGCATTCTGGAATGACGAGCAGTGCAAAACAGAATGAACCGTATTATATTCCTCTAAAGCAATCAGGAGTGATTTTATCTGGTTTTCATAGAGGAAGTACAGTGAATGCTTCGATGCCAATGAATATTCTCGTAACTCTTTCTTACCGAAACAAGACAGGACTCGATTCACTGCTTTATGAACTTCAAGACCCGGGATCCCCATTTTATCACAAATATTTGACTCAAAGTGAATTTATCTCAAGATTTTCCCCATCGATGGCCGAGTATAATGCTTACTTAAATTACTTCAGGAATGAAGGAATGAAGATAACTAGCACTTACTCAGACAGACTTTCTTTAGCCATATCTACAACCGCGGGACAGGTGGATAAAGCATTTCATACCAATATTTCGTTCTTCAGTTCTCCAAATGGAACCTTCTATGCACCAGATTCCCAACTTTACCTGAACAAAGACCTTGGGTCAATATCTGGGATTAACGGGATAAGTGATCAATTCAGGGCGAAGGTGTCTCCAATGTTTACGGGCAGCGGGTCAGGCCAATATCTGTTTGGTGCAGACCTTCAAACTGCATATCAGCTCAACAAGTTGTACCAGAGTAGTGGATACCCGACAGGTGAAACTGTTGCAACAATCCTGTGGTCTGGAACTGATTCAGGAATCTCAGTTGGACCATTCGTACCTTCAGACATTTCAACTTATCTGACTAATAACCTGCCCGCTAGTGAACCCAAGTCAACTTTCTATGGACTGCCAGTTGGAGGTGCACCTCTTCCCGGCTCTTCAGCCCAATATGATACAACAGGTGCAAATATAGAAAGCACCCTAGATTTGGAGATGGCAGGAAGCACTGCTCCGGGGGCAACTCTTGTGGAAGTTTATGGCCCTCAACCCTATCTTAATTACCTCGATGAGGCCTTTGCAGAGATATTAAACCCCAACTACAACGCAA
>JAJZOM010000159.1 GCA_021811505.1 Thermoplasmata archaeon
CAATCATGCTTATATCGGAAAAGTACACGGTCGCGGCAACCGCGAACATGGCAACGGTTCCACCGGCAGTTTCCATCATAACTATCCTGGAATAATGTTTTCCTATGACGTTTGATTTTACTGCTTTCCCAATAAAAGAGGATAGGGACGCTTTAAACGTGTTTTGTGTTACGAGGACAATGGTAATGAGAGAAGATGCAAGAATAGCAGCCATGGGTAGCATGAAATTCGTATCTACGAAGAATAATATAATCGAAATCGAGTAAATCAGGGCACCTATAATCATCAAGGTGTAAGATTTTCCTTTGTCGATCAGGCGCCCCTGCGGTATGACAATGAAAAGAAGAACAATCTGTCCTGCCGTAGTTCCTATGCCGCCATAAATGATCGGAATATGATTGGTTTCAAGGAGGTAGAAAACAGTATATCCAAAAACATTCATGGTAAGCGCAAAAAGGAAGCTCAGGACCGAAAGGGATGAAACAAATGGGCTGATTTTCTCAAATTCTCTCTGAGGCAACTACAACAAATCTTTACCGTTGCATCGTATTTATTCCTTTCTTCATATTAGTTCACTTATCCAAGATATGGCAGCATGTCTTCTGGGAAGTCGACCAGTTGCACGTACTTTTCTCCGGCCGATATTCTGGACACCAGATAACACAATACGAAATTTCCGTTAACCTCGTGGTCAGAAATCAGATACTCTCCTCCGAGTGAAAGAAATTCCCTTACTTTACTGGACCCGTTGGCAGGCATAACAACCTCAGGGGAAAATTCAAGCATCCGGGTTATAAGTTGGGGATTCTCATCGGGGCGAATAACCACTCTTGACGCCCCGGAAATAATGGAATCCATGAAATCCTCAACTCTTCCAGGCTGGTTCATAAGTATCAGTTCAAAGAATTTTGAGATTTCAACGTACAGTCTGAAGTTAAATTTCCCCTTCTGGATTGCATCGTAGTCGCACACAAATATCTCCTCTCCGCCCATGTCCTTGAGTTCCATTCCTTCAGGCAATCCATAAAGTTTCGAATTTTTAATGGACAAACAGTTAATTGACAATAAAGCCATAGACATTTTAAAATTAATACACTTTCTATTTTATATGCTTTGCATGATAGTGGATATCACTGTATTCTTTGTTAGGAATTCTACGCCAAATCAGTAATTATCTTCAGAATAATAAATATATCACGATGACAATATAATAATGAACCTGTTCTCTTAACTCTTCAACAATAGAAAAGTTATTTATTATTCAGAATATAGATTTACACATGATGGAAACTTCACGGTCCAACCTTTTCAAATTGGAACGAGCCATAGTACCTATGGCCAAGGGTGACAGATCAAGGGTTGTACTGGAACTCGCTTTTTCCCTGTCGACAATGTATAACACTGAGATCACGGCGCTTACGGTAAAAGAGGAAGTCAAGGAGGTGACGTGGAGTGACAAGGTCTCAGTTGTAATCAATGCTTACCGTGACGGAAAGGACAGAAATATCAAGGTTATACCTAAGGTGAGGACATCTGCATCCACTAAACAGGGAATTGTGGATGAAGTGAACAGCAAGAGCTATGATATCCTACTTCTTGGAACGTTTAAGCGATCCCTTCTTTCCGGTTCGCTTTTCGGCGGAATAGGGGATTTCGTTATGAAGCATTCCAAGGTTCCCACGGCTCTGGTGAGTATAAAGGGCAGTACTTTCCCCTACAGGAAAATCTTGCTGCCACTGTCCGAATCACTGAACACGAGAGGTGCAGTATCATTTGCCCTTCAGCTCAAAAAAGCACTGGGCTCAGATCTAACAATTGCGGATCTGAGAAAATTTGACAGACATAAGACTCATGAATTCAGTGCAGTTTTCGATCGGTTCGGCGAAGTTGTGAGTAAATACGGTGAGAACATAACCATAATACGTCCCGGATATTCTTCCTCATTGGTGGAAGAAGTTCATCTGCTAATAGGCGATCAGAAACCTGACCTGATAATATTGGGAGTAACGGAGAACCAGAAAGGTAAAGTCAGGTTCAATTCCGATCTGAAAAATATCATAAAGGCAACAGAGCAGGACACAATTGTTGTAAAAAAGTAAATCATTGAAGGAAATTCTTTGGCAGAATATTCTCAGCCATCAGCAACTTTAGAATGTCTATGTTAAGCTCAACGGTGTTGACGTAATAAGAGCCGAATATAGGGAAGTTCTGTCTTTCATTTCTGTTTATGCTGTCATTCAATATGGCGTATATATTGGAAACTGACAGGTTCAAACTCTTGTTCAGTGAAAGGTTGTAAATAGCCGTGGCTATTCTGGGGACCTGATCATACGCACCAAGGACAGGTATGTTAGGATCCAATCCGGAAGCGGAATACGATACCATGGCTTCAGGTATCTGGCTCATGTTGATACCGGGGTTTTCCTGTTCAAATTTCTTTATATAATGCTGAGTGAGATTCAGGGTCTGGTTGCTGTCTATGGAGTAGGAATAGCCTCCCGATGTACTCATATTATAGCCTATGGCTGACGGTCTTGGATGAAAGAAAACTGAACTGTTAAAGGCTTCAGCGATCATGTAAGAGCCATATACCTTGCCGTTGATTGTGACAGGCGAACCGCTCGACTGGAAAGGAAGCGCTTTCTCTGTCACAATTGAGGTAAGTGTGGGAAAAACAAAACCGAGAAGGAAGAGGAACACAACAGCAAAAGCAAAAGGCTTCAATAGCGACTTTATCATATCTTCACCACACAACTCCTGTCGCGATCATCGCTGAATAAATTATCTTGATCATTATGAACGGTAGCAGGACTCCACCCAGTCCATATATCATCACATTCCTCTTCAGCAGATCGGAAATCGACGAGGGCCGGTATCTCACTCCCTTGAGTGCCATAGGAACAAGTGCTAGAAGTATGAAGGTGTTGAAGATCAGGGCAGATGTTATTGCCACCACTGGATTCTGAAGCCCCAGGATATTCAGGTAGTTTAATTGGGAGAATACTGTGAACATTGCCGGGATTATCACGAAATACTTGGCAATATCATTAGCTATGCTGAAGGTAGTTAGCGCTCCGCGTGTAATCAATATCTGTTTTCCAAGGAATATAACGTCCATGAGCTTTGTTGGATCGTTGTCCAGATCAACCATATTGGCAGCTTCTTTTGCCGCTGGTGTCCCGCTGTTCATGGCCATTCCAACATCTGCTTTTGCCAGCGCTGGTGCATCGTTGGTACCGTCTCCAACCATTGCAACCATTCTCTGCTGCTCCTTTTCTTTTATCACCACGTTGTATTTGTCGATCGGAGTGACATTTGCCACATATTCATCTATCCCACTCTCTCTAGCAATGAATGCTGCGGTGGTTTCATCATCCCCAGTGCACATGATGGTCTTAATGTTCATTTTCTTCAAGCCTTCGAGCCTCTGTTTTATTCCAGGCTTGAGAAGATCGTTTAATTCTATTACTCCCGAAAATTCTCCGTTTTTAACAACAGTCAGTGCTGTACCTCCCCTGATAGATATTTCTTTGCAGAGTCCCTCCACATATTTGTCGGATATGTTGAACTTATTTTCCAGTGCCCTGAACGCTCCCTTCAGTATCTCGTCCCCACCTCTGACGAGGCCACTGAATTTGGTTTCAGCAGAGAATGGGACAAATTCGTATCCTGCGACATCATTCAGTGTCAAATTTATATTATCTCTCTGGGCGAGTTTAACTATGGACATCCCCTCCTTGGTCTGATCCTGGAGAGAAATCATTGAACAGGTAGTAACAAATTCATTGTAATCTACGCCACGGTTCGGGTAAAATTTAACTGCCTCTCGTTCACCCATTGTAACTGTACCGGTCTTGTCGAGAATAATGGTATCAATATCTCCTGCATTCTCTACAGATTTACCACTCTTGGCGATTACGTTATATTCAGATATTTTGTTTACTGCTGCGACTCCGATTGCGGGAAGAAGTCCGCCAATTGTGGTTGGTATTAGCGCAATAAGCAGGACAATAAGTATCATTATATCGGGCGTTACTCCGACATATCTGGAAAGTGTGAAAAGGGCTGCAGTGATTATGAGGAAAACGAGTGTAATACCGGAGAGAAACACTGAGAGTGCAATCTCATTGGGAGTTCTCTCTCTTTTTGCATTCTCGACGATGGATATCATCTTGTCAAGGAACGTTTCACCGGGATTATTGGTAACTTTGACCTTGATCTCATCGGTTACAAGCGTCGTCGATCCGGTTACGCTATCCCCCAGTATTTTGCGTGACGGTCTCGATTCTCCAGTCATGCTGGATTCATTTACGTATCCGGATCCCTCAATAATTTCACCGTCAATCGGAATGGTGTCCCCGGATTTTACTAGCACGATATCTCCTCTCTTGAGCTTGGAAGACGGGACCTCGGTAATTTCTGTTCCAGACAGAAGGCGGGCAGTGGTCTCCTTCTGAAGTTTCCTCAGGGAATTTGTTATTGTCCTGCTTTTCCCTTCTGAGATTGCAGAACTTATGTTTGAAAACAGGATAGTTAGAAATAGGAGTACCACCACTGCCTCATAGAACTGCTTGTATGAAAATGATACAGAAAGGTCGAATGCACTGGGAAAAATCGTGACAATAATCGAAAGGATGAGGGCAAATTCTGTGACAAACATCACAGGGTTTCTGTATAGGTATCTCGGATCGAATCCTTTGAGGGACTCCAGAAGGATTTCAAGGTATCGGTTCAATGAAACCACCTCAATACAAGCCCAAAATCACGAGCCCATGACAGGAACGGTCCAAGAGCAAGTATCGGGAAGAATGACAGAACGCCGAGTACAACAATTGTCACAAATAGCATCAATCCAAAGAGGAATGATCCCGGGTCTATAGACCTGCCAAACTGAACCTTCGGCGACTTCGATGAAAAAGACTGAGCTATTAGCAGCTGAAATGCCATAAGCAAATATCTTCCAAGAAGCATGATTATTCCATCAAGATAGTTGAAATATGGTTGATTTGTCAGGAATCCGCCCATTTCTGATCCGTTGTTCGCAGCGGCTGTGGCAAACTCATAAAATATCTGTGTTACGACATCAGGGGTGGGATTTCCTGTCACCCCTATCACTCCTGGGAGCAGCATTGTAATTCCGAAAGGTATAACAACAAGCAGAGGGTGTGTAATGAGGGAAAGTGTAGAGTATTTTATTTCCTTGGCCCCGATTCTCAGACTCATTATTTCCGGTAGTTTGCCAACCATAAGGGAAGATATGAAAACAGTGAAAATTACGAACATGAAAATGTTAAGGACTCCAGTTCCGACACCACCTATTGGATCGTTAAGAATGAGGTTTCCAAGAATACCGAGAATGCCAACCGGAGTGAATGCAAGCAGAATGCTGTTTGCAGCCCCGGTAGATGTAAAGACAGCCCCGCTGGCGAATATAGTGCTTTGAGAAATACCAATCGCCGTCTCTTTTCCTATCATGTTACCGGTGAACATGACACCTATATTGGACAATACCGGGATTCCTGCATACTCGCCGAAGAAGGTCATGAAAGTTGTGAAAACGAAAATAGAGATAACGACCCCGAACAATACATTGGAGAATCCCTTGCTGTCAAAGACCCT
>JAJZOM010000154.1 GCA_021811505.1 Thermoplasmata archaeon
AGCACTATTCTCCACACTATTGCCCCGCTCTAGTCCATGGATCCAACTTATTTGGGCACCTCTATATATACAGTGTTCGCCATATAGAGACTCGAGGAATATTGACCATACTATTTACTATTTGGATAATCTATTTATTCACTGTTGCTGTCAATCATAGGAGTGATATGGAAAACAACCCGTTTGAACCGCTTGATAAGAAGAAACTGGGATCATTTCATTTGAAAAGCATGTTGACCACCGGTTTGGGAGTTTTCACGGATGGATATGATCTGTCGTCAATTGGGATAGTCCTGCCGCTTGTGATTGCATCTTTCGGGATCAAGAGTCTCACAGGGTTCCAGTCTTCGATGCTGGTTGCTTCGGCCTTGGTTGGAGCAACATTCGGAGCCCTAATATTTGGTGCCCTTTCAAATCTCGGAAGAAAGAGATTTTACGGCCTTGATGTTCTCCTGATGGGAATTGGTGCAATACTCCAGATATTTGTGTCAACACCAAGTGAGTTGATAGCTGTTAGATTCCTTCTGGGAATAGGGGTTGGAGCGGACTACGTACTCTCGCCAATGATAATGGGAGAGCACTCCAATGCAAAGGACAGGGGGAAAATAATGGCTCTGGGCTTTGGACTGCTGTGGGGATTTGGAGCTACTGCAGCTGGAGCGGTGTACCTTGGATTGGTACCATTCGTGAGCGGTGCAATAGTGTGGAGAATAGTGCTGGCCGCTGGAGCCATTCCGGCTCTCGCAGTTATCTACTACCGCAGGAAAATGCCAGAAACCGCAAGATATCTTGGGAGAATAAAAGGTGACAGTAAAGAGACGGAAAGCGTGATACGCGAAATAACTGGGAACGACGAGAGGATTCCTCGGGGGATCAGGGACACCAAGGATCTAAAGTACTACCTCAGGACACATGGAAAGATGTTCCTGGCGGCATGCTCCCTATGGTTCCTGTTTGACATGGTTGCATATGCAGGGATTTTGTTCGGACCAAGCCTTATCGCTGGTGGCCTTGGGCTGAACCCGGGTGAATTCCAGTTCCTGGTGGAATTCCTGTTTGTGATTCCTGGTGGCCTGATCGCCCTCTCCTTTATAGACAGAAAGGGAAGGAGGAAAATGCAGATCGCCGGATTTATTGGCATGGGAATTTCACTCGTGGTGTTCGGAGCGTATGCAAGGAGCACTGTCATAATGATCCCGGCAATTGGACTTTCCCTCTTTGGAGGAATGCAATTCTTCTCACAGGCGGGCCCTGGTTCTGTATCAGCTTCGGGAGTGCTCGGGGTAGAACTCGCTCCTACCAAAGTAAGAGGAACAATCCAATCCCTTACTGTAGCTTCAGGAAGGCTTGGTGCCGTGATTTCCGCCTTTGTGTTTCCCTCACTATTCAGTGCGTACGGAGAGACATTCGCTCTTTATTTTCTCGCAGGTATTGCTGTAGCTGCAGCAGCAATCACATTCATCTTTATTCCGGAAACCGGATCTAAGAGCCTGGAGGAATCCTCCGTCGAAGAAGAAACGCTGATTAGTGAAATAAGGGATGCGGAGGGTAGCATTGCTTGGAGTTCAGGAGCTGAAGAACAATGATTTTGATAACAAACGACGATGGCTACAGTAGCCCCGGAATAGTGTCACTGTTCAAGGCTGCTTACAGCGTGAACGAGGAGGTGGAAGTCGTGGCGCCCCTGGAGCAGAAATCAGCTTCAGGCATGGCAACGACACAGAGAAAGCCAATGAGGATGGAAAAGAGATACATCTTCGGCAAGGAAATTTACGGAATATCCGGTAATCCCGCGGATGCAGTTCTTATATCGCTTGGCTACCTGTTTCGAAGCAAGGACGTGAGAATGATCCTGAGTGGCATCAACGCAGGGCCAAACATGGGTATCGATGCTCCGTACACAAGCGGGACATTATCTGCAGCACTTATGGGTGCATTTCACGGGATCAGGGGTATCGCCTTCTCTATGGTGGTCGAGGATATGTTCAATCCTTCCGAGGTCATGTTCACGGCTGGGATACCGTACAGCGCATTTATTGTTGGCCGACTCATGGAAAACGGCTTCCCAGATGGTGTTGACGTTCTGAACATTAATTTTCCGCGCGCGATAAATGAGAACACCAGGATGAGGGTTGTTCCACTGTCGGGGAAACCACTTTACAGAAGGAAAATAGAACGGATCAGGAATTCGGGGAAAACAATGGAGTTCCAGAACATACTTTCAATAGACACAGACTTGCTGGAAAACCGGGACGATGACATATCTACAGTTTTCGGCGATGGAAACATATCGATAACGCCGATTAACTTGCACGGGAGGGAAATAGATCCTGGAGAGACTGAAAGCATTCTGGGGGACAGGATGACCCGGTCAGCAATTCATGACCTGCTTGATTTGCGGGAGCACTGAGAGTTGCTGAACCACGGGGTTTTTCCGCCAGAAATGCACTGACAGAAAATTGAATATTATTTTATTTCAACTTGAGTTCCACCGTCCATTCTTCGTGAAGATGCATACTACATATTTGATGGAAAAAGGTTTGATTCACAGTCTCGAGTCAAAAAGTGATAGTTAAGATATGGAATTACTATATGCATATGACCTACCATATATACATATTGTCATAGCTATATAGTATATTGATTATGATTAAATACTCTTTATTTATGGTTGTTCGATATGAAAACTACAGGAGACGGTGCCATTCCAACATATGGTGCCTTAGATAATGCACACGTAAGCAGGACACACCTTAGGATTACGGCGTTGTCCGCTGCCGGAACTTTGCTTGATGGCTACGACATTTCCATTATATCTGTGGCCCTAATTTTATTATATGGCGTCCCGGCTTTTGGATTGAATAACCCTACGGCTAAAGCGCTAATTGCAGCGTCCACAGTTATAGGAATGTTCTTTGGAGCCATAATCTTTGGTTACATTACCGATTTGAAAGGCCGGAAATTGATGTACGTATGGGACATGGTGATTTTCATTGTAATGACACTCCTGATTAGCGTATCTTTCAATTTTGAATCCCTGTTCATCTTCAGGTTTATACTCGGTATTGCAATCGGGGCAGATTACGCCATAAGCACAACGATTATAGCTGAATTTTCTCCAGCCAAAACCAGGGGAAAGTTGTTGGTAACTAATGTTCTAGCCTGGTTCACTGGAGCTGCGATAGCAGCCTTTGTTGGATATTTCCTCCTGCCGCTTGGTCCTGATGCATGGAGATTCATGTTTCTTGTTGGTATCATACCTGCGCTTGTAGTGCTTATTCTAAGGAGGGACGTTCCGGAATCCGCAAGGTGGCTGAGAAAGTCAGGACAGTTGGACAACGCCAGAAAAGTGGAAATTGAGATTGCGGGAAGATCAGATGCCATTCCCGGGTCGTATTTTAAGAGTAACACTGCGTTCTCGAGACTATTCAGCAGGAAGTATATCAGGAGCACACTGTTTGTTGCAATATTCTGGTTTTCGTTTGATGTTGCCTTCTATGGAATTGGCATTTTTTCTCCAACGATACTCACCATACTCGGTTTGAGTTCAAACTCTGCAATACTGGGGTCCGCCATATTTGATCTCTTTGCCGTTGCTGGCGGCATTCTTGCATTGACCCTGATAGAACGGCTGGGAAGGAGAACGATAACTATAATAGGTTTCTCTGGAATGGGAATTTCCCTCTTTGTACTGGCAATAGTAACCCATTTTGTATCCCAGGCTGGCCTGGCCACATCTGTCGCGCCGTTGGTATTCATCATGTTCCTGGTGTTCGAGGTAACCCAGGCGATTGGACCGGGTTCTACAGACTTTGTCTATCCACTTGAACTGTTCCCGACATCAGAGAGGGCCACTGCAGTCGGTTTTGGAACATCCGTCAGCAGAGTCGGGGCAATACTCGGGATAACAACTTTTCCATTCATTGTCCTATCCTATGGAATCAGCTCCAGCCTCCTGTTTTTTACAGGGTTTGCTGTAATTGGGTTGCTTTCAACTATCTTTCTTGGAATAGAGACAAAGGGAAAGACTCTTGAAGAGATAACGGGTGAAGTCCCGGTTAAGAATCCCCGTATAGGATACAGCATAGAGAGCGAAGCCTTTACGGAGGATGCACCCTGATGGTGATAAAATTCCTTGGAAACTGGTCGTCACATATCGGTGCAAACCACAGGAATTCCTCCGTGATCATAGACGACAAGGTCGTCATAGATTTCGGACCACACTCAATGGAATCATTGCTTGAGAGGGGAATAGACCCGGAAAAAATTGATACTGTGCTGATATCTCACATGCATCTGGACCATTTTATGGGACTTCCTGAACTTCTCTGGTACAGAGGTTCTGCCAGGACAAAAAATACCCTGACCGTGATGGGTCCAAAGGGAATCAAGAACACAATGGAACAGATCATGAAACTCGTAAACACACCAGTTAATGGCCGGTATGAGATTAATGTCGAATACGTCGAGGAAAAGAAACTTGACTTCATAAGTGTGTACCAGGGGAATCATATAATTCCCGATAATGTCTATCGCCTGGACTATCCCGGAGCCTCAATAGTTTACACTGGTGACACGGCATACAGCCAGAATGTCGTAAAGGCGGCTGAGGACGTGGATTACCTGTTACATGAAATGACCTATACCGACGCTGACGCTGAGACCGCGGAATTCTGGAAACATTCTACTTATTCTTCTGTATTGAGTGTGATGTTGCAAAGCCATTGCAGATATCTTGTTCCAACCCATCTTACGCAGGCATCCTTTGATCTGGTCGTGGAACAATCGAAACGTGTTGAACAAATAATTGCACCCGTAAAGGACCTAAAAGTTTGACGTCGGAAAATAGATTTTCACGCCATGTACTCGATGCAGGAACACGCTTCGGAGGCATTATCATATTATCTTTCAAGTAGGCTTATGTGAAGAATATAATGGGGGAACGTTCCCGTCTACCTCCAGATCACCTTCAATCCCTTTACTGTCTCAAATGAAGGATCGTTAGATATCAATGGGATTTTGCGCACAAGCGCCTCAACCGCTATCATTCTATCATGCAACTCCGGAATTGCTAGATGAACAAAGGGGGCCCAGGCGTCGACCGGCATCGAAGAAATTGAGATGAATTGGGAACTTTTTATCTGATCGATGATCTGTTCAACCGCACTGAAGGAATTTGATAACCGGAGGCGTCCTTTGAGAGCAACGTAAGTAAACTCCGCCAAAGCAATTTGCGGTAGCAAAATGGTTCCATCTCCGAGCTCTACTCTTTCAACGGCGGCAGCAGCAGAACGAGGCAGGTCATCTTCGAGATAATGAACCAAACCAATCGTATCCATCACGACATCGTTCAAATCGACCATTCACTCCTCAATTCGTTCAGGTCATCTTCAAATCCTTTAACGTCTATCTTCCCTTTCAGGAGTCCCCGGAGTGTGCCAGGCGAGTGCTTTATCAATAATCCCTCACCAGCATCCAGTATCAAAACAACCTCTCCTTCACGTAAATGATATTTCTCTCTCAATCTCTTTGGAAGTGTGATCTGGCCCTTGGAGCTGATCGTTGCTGACTTAGCCATACTAGATGGTATCGTGTCCTTGTATTAATCTTTACTATAA
>JAJZOM010000029.1 GCA_021811505.1 Thermoplasmata archaeon
ACCGGAAGGGAGCAACGGTATCCTGGACTCTTGATGCTGAAGGGGTGCGGGATCGAGAGGAAACAGGGGGAACCTGCCAGGACATCTGGCCCGATTCAGGCGTGTCCGGTTTCCAATTTCGTTAATTACAGAATGAGCCATGCTTTATTCCGGGAAGGGTATTATCATGTCAAAGGAATTTAAAATAATCCAGGATCCATTGAACGGTCCCATAAAAGTTACAGCAGACTTCCAGAGACTCATAGATACTTGTGAATTCCAAAGGCTGAGATACATACGGCAACTGGGTATGTGTCATCTTGTATTTCCCGGCGCCAATCACACAAGATTTGAGCATTCCCTCGGCACAATGCATCTGGCAAACATGTTTTCAGATGCGCTGCATCTGGAGGATCAGAAGCTCCTCATGGCATCGGCATTGCTGCACGATATCGGTCATCCACCACTGAGCCATAGCCTTGAAGAACTCTTCGAAAAATTTAGTGGAATGGACCACCTTCAGGCTGGAATTTCTATGATCCTGGGCAAGGGAAAATATGATGGCAGCCTGATACCATCCATTCTCGAATCGATAGGAATATCGCCTGGAGATGTTGTATCCGTACTTCTTGGAAACAAAAGGAAATTCAGGACACTATCGAGAATGATAAGCGGTCCGGTTGACGTGGACGAGCTTGACTATCTCCGAAGGGATTCAATGTACTGCGGTGTTGCTATAGGCAATATAGATTACAGGAGAATCATAAACGTCGCCATAGAACACGATCGGGACATAGTTATAGAGGAAAAGGGCTTGGGGACACTGGAATCTGTGTTAATAGCACGCATATTGATGTACGATTCTGTATATTTCCATAAGACGGCCCGAATTGCCCAGACTATGGTCAAATATGTAGTGGAATCTCATCCTGAATTTTTTTCAGATCCTTTTGTTATGAACGACAACCACCTTTACAGTATTCTCGGAAACCTGAAGGAAGACAGGATAGCGAGGTCTGTACTCAACAGGGAGCTTTACAAACCTGTCTTGCGCATCCCGTATTCCACCGAAGCCGTCAAGAAGATTAAGAACATGTTGACAGATGTTGCCGGTCTGGATCGGACCGACTACATTATAGATGTGATTCCCCCGTTGGAATTCAGCGGCCCTGACAGAATAAAGTCCGATCTAAGGATGCTGAAGGATGGGAAACTTACAGGAATAACCGAAGCTTCACCTTTAATAAGGACACTTAAAGAAACGCTGGAAAACAAAGTAATCGTGGTTTCCTCATCCAGATGGTCATACGAAAAAGTAAAAGAACTTGTCAGGTCAACGAAATAGGTGATTACAGGTCCTTCTCCATCCTGTACGCACCCCTTGACCCCCTGTAAAGTTCGCGATAGTACGTTGGGAGATGAGCAGTAACTGAGTACCCATGTTTAACGTAGAACTGAATGGTCTCTTCGTTCCTGTCCCTAACCTCCAGAATTGATTTTTTGTAACCTCTCTGGCGCATTTCCGCTTCAATAAGATCCATGAGTTTCCCTCCCAGCCCTCTATGCTGAAACGAGGGGCGGACAGCTATGCTCTCGATGTCCGCTGATGTGCGATCAAGAGGAAGCGCTACAACATATCCGGCAATTGTGCCGTTTTCCTCTCCCACGTAATTAAAAGAATTGCTGGAATGAAATATCTTCTTTAACATGTATTTTGAGTAAGGTCCAACGGAAAATGCCTCAAGTTCAAGTGCAGCTATGGCATCGATATCGCTGCTAGAATATCTCCTGAAATCCACCAGAGGGTAAATTTGTTCCCGGTTATTATTCTTCTATTACTAATATATGGGTAATTACCAAAATCATTATTATATAGTCTGCGATGAAACGTTATGTTGGAAAAAGCTCTGCAGGATATCCAGTCAGGAAAGCCGGTCCTCATATTTGATGCCAAGGACAGGGAGGGAGAAACTGACATTGTCTACGCTTCTCAATTCATTGATAATGAGAAGGTGAAGTTCATGAGAAAAATGGGAGGGGGATTGATATGCACCACAATCAGGGAGAGTGATGCAGGCCATCTCGGTCTTCCGTTTATACAAGATTTTTACAGGGAATACCTCGGTCTCGACCCAAGAGTTACAGATCACTCGGACTTGAAATATGACCACAACAGCTCTTTTTCTGTGACGATAAACCACAGAAGCACTTTCACAGGCGTACCCGATAAAGACAGATCACTTACAATCTCACGTTTCTCAAGTTTCTTATCCCATCTGGAACAGTACAACGGAGATGCAAGAACCCTTTTCTCTGATCAGTTCAGGATGCCCGGGCACGTGATCCTGATTATCGCAAGGAATGGATATTTCAAGGCAAGAAGAGGGCACACTGAACTCAGTACTTACCTTGTGGAAAAGGCCAATCTTATACCATCTGCAACGATCGTGGAGATGCTTGACGACGATGGGAATTCATTACCACGTGATAAAGCCATACAGTTTGCCAGAGAAAATTCGCTAACATTTATAGAGGGAAATACTATAATTGAGCAGTGGCAAAATGACCAGAGTAATGGCTACAGGAGTATTTGACATTCTTCACATGGGGCATATACACTATCTGCTTGAATCGAAAAAATTGGGAGACGAGCTTCTGGTGGTTGTTGCAAGGGATTCTACTGCAGTGAGAAACGGCAAAAGTCCGGTCTTTGACGAGGATACCAGACTCAAGATCGTATCGCAGATCAAGCCGGTGGATGTCGCTATTCTCGGACACGAGGGAGATATATTCACTACGGTTTCCGAAAACAGGCCTGATATAATTGCTCTTGGGCATGACCAGAGATTTGACGCTGACGCAATAGAAAGAAAATGCAGGGAACTCGGCTTGAAAACCAGGGTTGTGAGAATCTCGCGTTACGATGGAAAAAAGTACCAGGGCAGTTCTGACGTTAAAAAGAGACTTATGGAGATAATAGAGGGTGCATTTTGAAGAAATTTGGAGTAGTTGACACGACCTTTGCACGATATGATATGGGTGCTTCCGTCATAGATGAATTGCACAGGTCAGGAACGGGTTTTACCATAGTTAGATACACTGTACCAGGAATTAAGGATATTCCGGTCGCATCAAAGAAACTTATGGAAGAACAGGGATGTGACATTGTGATAGCTTGCGGCATGCCGGGTCCAAAGGCAGTAGATAAGATTTCCGCGCAGGTTGCAAGCATGGGCATCATGGAAGTGCAGCTACAGACGAACAGGCATGTAATCGAAGTTTTCGTTCACGAAGATGAGGCAGGGACCCCTTCAGAACTGGCGTGGCTCTCGGATCGCAGGGCAAGAGAACATGCTGTGAACGCCTACAATCTGGTTTTTGATCCAAAAAAACTGACAGAGAAGGCAGGAAAGGGACTAAGACAGGGATATTCGGACGTAGGATCCGTTTCGGAACCTGTAAATACGGGAGTAAGACATTAGGAGAATTAACATGAAAATAGGAATAGTAGTGTCGGAATACAATTATGACATAACAATGATGATGTTACAGAGAGCTGAGGAGCACGCTAAGTTTCTAAACCTTGACGTTACGAAGGTACTCAGGGTTCCGGGGACATTCGACATTCCTCTAGGAGTGAAAAAAATGCTCGGAAGAACGGATATAGATGCCGTCGTGACACTTGGTGCTGTAATCAAGGGTGAGACCGATCACGATCAGATCATAATGCAAAACGCTGCCAGGAAGATCGAAGACCTGTCTGTCGAATATTCAAAACCGGTTTCACTGGGCATTTCAGGACCTAATGAGACAAGGCTCCAGGCTCAGGCCAGGATAGAAATGGCCAAGGACTCGGTTGAGAGCGTTGCAAAGATGCTCACCCGATTGAAGGAACTGTGAGCCAGTATTTCCTGAAAAGAATGGAAATATTCTCTCATTTTTTGTGCAAACCAACCTCAAACTTTTCAAAATTTAGTTAGGAAATTCCAACATCTTGAGGAATACGTGCTCATCAAACATGGATCAGCATTAGCTGGAAGCTATAGATTTCCTGATACTGCCCAGAGTAGAATCAATCCTCGCAAAGGCGTTGTGGGGATGTATGCTTTCGTCGCTTCTGGATTCAATTGAGATCTTTGTATCATCGGGGAATGCAGAGTATTTCTTTGCACTTTCTGCAGCTATCTCTCGAACGATGTCTTCAACAAATTTAGGGTTTTTATGTGCATTGTAGACGAGTTCACCCTCATCAATTCTCTTCAGGAGAGAATATAATGAGCCTCCGAGAGTTTTTTCACAAATCTCTATGAGATCATCCGCCTCAACACTCTTTTCGTGAGGAACCTGCATAGTTAGTATAACTGTGTTTCTCTGGTTATGGGTTATTGACGGAATCCTGGAAAGCAAATCTTCATTTCCCGGGAAATCGCTTGAAATCAATGATCTTGTGGTCTCCATTGCACATGGGCACGCGTTCATTCCCTGAACAACAACACCTACGAATTTGTGGCTTGGTTTACCGCGAGTTAAAAGCGTTTCTCCCTTGATCTTGTATGGAACTACTATCGGAGATCCCCTTTTGGTCTTTCTCTCCACGAGATAATCTGCTGAAATCTTTACGACACAACCGTCAGAGTATTCAAGTTTCTCAAGTGTCTTACGGGCAATCTCCTGGCTAAGATCCTCGATGCTAGGAACCACTTTCCGGTTAAGAATGATCTCATTTATTGCCTCAATTTTCCTGGAAAAGTCAGCGCCCTTTCTGGTAGCAGGCAGGTCCACGGATATGTCAATTTCAGTGAGAAGATCGATCTCTCTGTCCCCTCTTTTCACCCTCACAGGGTATCTGATCCCACTAACTCCTACTTGAGCGATTGGTATGGAAATTGACGGTTTACCGGCCTGGACATCAACAAGATCTATCACTGAGAAGATCCTCTTCTTCTGGTCTCTTCCTCATACTTCTGCTGAAGAATAGTTTCCAGTTCCTTGTACTTTTCTTCCAATGTTTTTTGCTGTTTTTCCAGAGTCTTG
Organism: Thermoplasmata archaeon; assembly: GCA_021811505.1. The sequence continues at coordinate 5,014 of JAJZOM010000029.1, forward strand.
ATTCTGATCTCGCTAAGCTCTTTTTGTTCCGAAAGATCATCAAGAAGTTTCTTCTTGTCTTCAACCTGGTAGAGAATATTGCCGACGCTCTTGTAAACTGGTGTTTCTTCCTTTATCGCCTCCAGCTCCTTGAGAGTTTTTTCCAGTTCCTTAATTCTCATATCGAGCTGGTATTTCTGGTTGGCTACCTGTTCAATCTGGGCTTCCAGTTGTTGAGCTTGTCTGATCTGATTCTGAATATACTGACTTAAATTTGGCTCCATTTAATCAATTCCCTCAATTATGTCTTTTACGACTTTAAACCACCTGGTTAAAGACCCCAGTGCGGCTCTCATTGCAACAGTATCAGGAGAAGATATATAAATATAAAAAAATCCATCCCCCTCTTCTACCCTTGTCTTTGAACGTCCAACATTTGCATCCAGGTCTGGCTTTACCGCTTCAATATAGCTGGAGTATCTCTCTTTTTCCAAGGAAATTTTTACTTCGAACTGCATCGCATCAATTAATAGATTAATTCAACCAATTACAAATATTTAACACTGTGAGCGCAAATTCACTTTTTCAACCAGTTTACAAGGAATC
>JAJZOM010000069.1 GCA_021811505.1 Thermoplasmata archaeon
ATAGGGGCCGTAATATGATCCAACACCGGCATGATCTCTTCCTATTATGAAATGTGTGCAACCGAAATTCTTGCGCATTATTGCGTGTATAACGGCTTCTCTTGGACCAGCATACATCATTTCGTAGTTAATCGGAGATAGGAGAACACTACCATTGGGAAAGTAATTGTCTATCAGTGTTCTGTACCCTTTGATTATGGCTTCGTCGCTGTAATCTCCGTTTTTTTTCTTTCCAATCACAGGGTTGATGAAGAGGCCATCCGTGCTCTGCAAAGCCATTTTCTGAATGTATTCGTGTCCGCGATGCGGGATATTCCTTGTTTGAAATGCGGAAATAGTTTTCCAGCTTTTCTGCTTGAAGATTTTTCTGGTTGCATTCGGAGTCATTACAAGTTCGCTGAAAGGTAATTCAGGTGATATTGACCATAGAAGCTTGCCCGAGATAATTTTTCTGGGTTTGACTGCGATTTTTGCTACTCCGGGATGTTCCAGAGAATCTGTTCCAAACACCGCTCTACCGTACATTCTCCAATCTATTCTGAATATTTCTTCAGCCTTGACACAGCCCACGGATTTTCCTTGGAAATTAAGGATTACATTATCACCCTCCCTTATGATTTCATTAGTTTTGTCCTCAACATGCAATAAGTATGGGATACTCCATGGAATGCCGTTTTCAAGTCTCTGGCTTTCAAGAATTGATAGATAATCGTTCTGCCCTACAAATCCATGTAGAGGGCTGAATATTCCATCTTTTATATTGGAAATTGTGGATGCAGCTTCTGAATCGACCTCAATTCTGAAAAGCCCTTTTACGTCAAGTTCTGATCCTTCCGGGTCTTTTATTGATACGAGGTTTCCACCATGTGGTTCAGAAAACATTGTCATTTCCTCCGTTGTTTGAACCTTTTTCCCGTTTTCCAGAAATGCGTATAAAGTCCGGAGTGGAAAGAAGCTTTTCAGAGCCTTCGGTGTGCAGTCCGCATTCCTTCTGGCCATCTTCCCACCACCAGCGTCCGGATCGCTGGTCATCTCCCTGCCGCACCGCCCTTGTGCAAGGCTCACAGCCAATGCTCGGATATCCCAGGTCATGCAGTTTATTGTACGGGACATTATTCTGTTTTATATAGTCCCAGACCTGATCAGATTTCCACTCTATTATTGGATTAACTTTGACTATGTCCTTTTCCTTGTCGTATTCCACCAATTTCGATCCTGATCGAAATATAGTCTGTTCCCTTCTGATGCCGGTTATCCATATCTCGTGGTTTTTTAGGATTCTCCGCAACGGTTCAACTTTCCTCACATTGCAGCAGAGTGCCCTGTTTTCCCTGGATTTGTAAAATAGGTTGAGGCCGTATTCATCGACCATTTTCTGAACTTCCTCTTTATCCGGGAAGAAGGTACGAAAGGAGATTCCGTAACCATTTCTTACCGTATCCATAATCTGATAGGTTTCCTCGGGTAAGCGTCCCGTGTCAATGGAAGCGATCTCGATCCGGTTTCCATGTTTCTTAATCAGGTTCATCATGACCATGTCCTCTGCGCCGAAGCTTGAGGTAAATACAGCCCGGTTTCCAAACTCCTGAGATATATAGCCCAAAAATTTCGCTGGATCTCTGCTATGTTTCTCAAGATTGACCATTTCTTCCGGATTCATCGGGGAAAATTTCCCCTGACGCTATTAAATTAGGGAAATGAGACATTTTGAAAGGATATGCGCAATTTTTGCTTTTAAAGTGTCCATTATATCTTTAAAGCGAATAGAGTCGTGTACTAACATGGAATCATTCTTATCTGACATAATCCAGAAAGATGGTGAAAAGATGGGCCGCACTATGGTAATAGACCGACTGGCCTTCGGAAATTATGAAGACATGTCTTTTCTGTCCCCTTATTTCAACATACTAAAAATAGGATGGACTCTCCCCAATTTACTCGATGAGCAAACGTTGAGAAGCAGAGTTTCAAAGTTTAGGGAACATAGCCTTCATGTCTCGAATGGAGGTACTTTGCTCGAAGTGGCTGTATCCAGAATGAGACATATTGATGCCATCAGGAAACTCATAGACACTGGATTCGACACAATTGAACTCAGCGAAGGTACAATCGATATTCCGGACAGAATAAAAATGGAAATAGCTGAATTTGTACATTCCAATGGACTGAAACTGAATTTTGAGGTCGGTAAAAAGAATCCGAGAAATCAGTTAAGCCTCACCGAGACCATAGAGAGGGCGAATGCAGCTATGGACCTTGAACCTGACCTCATAATTATCGAGGGCAGGGAATCCGGAAGGAGCGTTGAAATATATGACGATAATGGTGAGATAAAATGGGACTGGGTCACTTCAATTCTGGAATCTGTTTCACTGGAGAAAATCATGTTCGAAGCTCCCATGGAAAAACAACAGATAGAATTCGTGATAAGGCTGGGATATGAGGTTAATCTCGGGAATGTTGACATTAGGAGTGTTGCAGCCCTTGAAACCCAGAGGAGGGGACTCAGGGGAGATACGTTTGGAATTTTCAGAGATTCATCAAATGTTACAGGTGCTCCAGCCACCAAGTTCGTATATTATGTAATTTCCAACCGCGGTCCCATAGATCAGAATTCTATAATACAGATAACAGGTTTAAAGAGAAAGACTGTTCAGAACTCAATCAAGATCCTTATAGAAAATGGCCTGATAAGAGAAACCGTTGACCGGAACGACCTCCGCAAAAAAGTATATTTATTGAATCTTCTCAGGAAATGAATTATCGCAGTTTCTCACAAATTTCTGTTGAATGTGGGCAAAGATTAAATTCTTAACTTTAATGGTGACATAAATAGGGATGGAGTTCCCGGATAAGTGTCTGAATAAGACTGATAACTCCTGCTGGCAGCCTATCTGAAGATAGTTGCTGTAAAAATGTAGGAGCTGATTTGGTGGTCTTCAGGAGCATACTGATAAAGGATTCAGACAGAAGGACAGATACTGCACGGGAAGAACCGGAATTTTTTGTGGACCTTAATCTTGGTCAGATTGTGGACGGCATATCATCTTTGGCTAAGGAATATGACGTGAAGCCTTTCTTCATGAATCCGCTAGACAGTGAAGATGAACTCATCTACAGGCAAGAGATCTTTTCTGATCTGGAAAACCCTAGGCTTTTCGAACACGTAAAATCGTTTTCAATGGAGTTGAAGCGGGTTAATAACTATCTTTCTGGAATCGACCGCATGTATGAATACCAGAGAGAAGGATGGTTCGCCGATGCAATTGAGATTTACTGCAATGCCGTCAGGAATTTTGCAGAGAACCTTTCTGATGAACCCATTCACTCTCTTGGAATGTCTGAACTTAGGGAATACCTGGATCAATACATAAAATCTGAGAATTTCTCGAAGCTTGTCAGCGATTTGCAAAGGATCAGATCAGAACTGTCTGAAGTTAGGTACGTTATGACCTTCGGATCGGACCGAATATCTGTTCAAAGGCGCGAGGCAGGCGAAGATTATAGCCTGGAAGTGAAGAAGGTCTTCCGGAAATTCCAGGAAGGTGAGAAACAGGTGAGTAAAATTCCATTGAAAGAGCCCCTGGGTATGAGTCACGTTGAGGCTGCAGTGCTGGGTCTGGTTGCAAAACTCTATCCTGAAACCTTCAGAAACCTCACGGACTTCTGCTCAATGCACAGAGATTTTTTTGACGCCAGTATATCGCGTTTTCATAGGGAAGTTCAGTTCTATGTCGCCTACCTTGAATACATCGCTCCAATAAAATCAAGAGGCCTCAGCTTCTGCATACCGAAAGTTTCCGCCGACAAAAATATCTCTGGAAAGAATATCTTTGATATTGCACTGGCAGCAAAGCTTGCCAAGAAAAGTGTCAATGTTGTTCCCAATGATTTTTACCTCTTAAACGGAGAACGCATAATTGTGGTCACCGGCCCAAACAATGGAGGAAAAACCACATTTGCCAGGGCATTCGGGCAGTCACACTACCTTGCAAGCCTTGGTTTACCTGTATCAGGTACTGAAGCACACCTGTTCCTGTTCGATAGAATATTTACCCATTTTGAAAAATCTGAGGACCTGGAAAATCTGAGAGGCAAATTGGAAGATGATCTGGTAAGAATAAGGAGAATCTTCGATGATAGCACTTCCAGAAGCATAATCATCATAAACGAGATGCTAAGCTCAACGACAATAAGTGACGCAGTATTCATTGGCAGGAAGATAATCGATATCATCCGGGGTTTGGATTGCCTCTGTATCTTTGTCACATTTCTTGACGAGATAACTGAACTGGATGGGACTGTTAGTATGGTCAGTGAGGTTGATACGATGAATCCGGAAATTCGAACTTACAGGATTTTGAGACGCCCATCGGACGGTCTTGCCTATGCTATGGCACTTTCCAGAAAATATGGAGTGACCTATGACAGCATAATGGAGAGGATCAAAGAATGAAAGCCTTTCTGATGTTCAGAGACAAAAATTTTGACGTAAATATGAAACTCCCATGGAATGCAGAACATCTTTTGAAGGACCTGGAGCTGGATACGATACTGGACAGCATGTCCATGGGTGATAAGTTCATCAGGGAAGTGTCATCAAAGGTTCTACTGTCGGGTTCGAAGGATATGAGAACTATCCTGTATCGTCAGGATGTCTTGAAAGATGCTCTAAAAAATGCAGGAATTGTAAGGAAGATCTATGGAATTCTGGTAAACGCCATCTTAGAGGCCAAGAAGCAATATTTCTGGATCAGCCATTCCAATCCGGAGTTTATCCTGCGTGAATCGATTGCCATATTGACTATTTACCTGAATGCCCTGCAAAGGCTCAGAGACTTGGCGATCCAAATCTCAGGAAACTTTCAGTCAGAAGGATTCGTGTCCTTGCTATCCCTGATGCAGGAAGAATTCAACGAGCAATACGTTGAAACTGTCAGGAAGCACCTTGCCAGCCTGAGGTTCACTAACGGAGTAATTGTCAGGGGCGGGCTGGGGAAAGGGAACGGATTGACGAATTACATGCTTCTGAAGCCTACGGGCAGAAAGTGGAGGTTGCCCAGTGTCCTTAATCCAAGAAATGGCCACCATTATACTTACATTCTTCCGGAACGGGATGAAACTGGCGCGCAATCGCTTACCGAAATGCGAATCAGAGGTATATTGTCGGTTTCTAGCATTCTAGGGGATTCTGCTGAAAATGTTCTTAACTTCCTCAATGGACTCAAAGCTGAACTGGCTTTTTACATAGGTTGCATTAACCTGCACGATCAGATTAGTCAGATAGGGTCTCCGCTATGCTTCCCTCAGCCAGGGGAGACCGGCGATTCCAATTTGAAATTCCAGGAACTCTATGACTTGTCTTTAAGCTTGAAACTGAAAGGAAAGGTGGTTGGGAATAATATTGACTCAAACGAGGCCGATCTCATAATCATAACGGGTGCAAACCGCGGAGGGAAATCTACCTTTCTGCGCAGTCTCGGCCAGGCCCAATTATTGATGCAGTGTGGGGCGTTCGTACCTGCAGAGTCTTTCCAATATGGAATCTGCAATGATTTGTTCACACATTTCAAGAAAGAGGAAGACC
>JAJZOM010000190.1 GCA_021811505.1 Thermoplasmata archaeon
TTTGTCCTGTGGAATATAAAGGTAAGTTTCTTCCCGCAGGATGGGCAGATGGATTCAGTGTCGAATTCCTTAGGAAACTCTTCGGAAATGTCCTCATTTGACATAGATATCAAGCCATGATTTTAGTGGTTCTGTGATGAAATGTCTGGCTTTCCTGAGTTCAGAAACGTTTTTAGAGCCCGTGAGGAACATGGCGATCTTCAGGTCCCTGAGTATATACGATATCTCGGTCTGAATCTGTTCAGATGATGTGTCGGCTCCTTTCAGCAGGGTTCTTGCAAATCCTCCTGCAACCGCACCTGTAAGAAGAGCTTTAGCAAGATCCAGGCCGTTTCTGAGTCCGCCACTGCCTATTACAGGAATCCCCACATCGCAGTACTTTATTGATGCAGGAGAGGGATTACCCCAGTTCCAGAAAGATCGACCGGCATGCATCTTCTCCTGGTCTCCGGCTTTTTTAGCCCTGTAAAATTCTATGGCGGCGAATGATGTCCCGCCGAGGCCTCCGACATCTATTGCCCTCACCCCGGCATCCCTGAGCTGAAGCGCGGCTTCCCGTGAGATCCCGTTTCCGGTTTCTTTCGCTATAACAGGATAGCTTGAAGCTACGTCCTGTAAACGCTTTAGAATGCCCCGGGCATTCCTGTCACCCTCGGGCTGAACCATTTCCTGAAGAAAGTTGAAGTGTACAATCAGGTAATTGGCGTCAATTAGATTGAAGATGTATTCCAGGTCTTTGTCTGAAAATGCCGGTTTTGCCTGATTTATTAATTGCGGAGCACCGACGTTTGCGATCCTCACCGGAACCTTTCTCTCCAGTATGACCGAGAACGTGTCGGCAAGATCACGTTTTTCCACAGCAGCCCTCATGCTCCCGACGCCCATCGGTATACCGAATTTTTCTGCTGCAGTCGCAAGATTATAGTTGATCTTCTTTGCCAGATCGGTTCCTCCAGTCATTGATGAAATGACCATCGGGAAGTTGATTTCATGATTTATGAATCTTACCCGGGTGTCAATGGAGTCAAAATCTATTTCCGGAAGCGGCTGATGGATTAACTGTATGTCATCCCAGTAGTTGTGATCGGTTTCGACATTCTCGCTTTCTGCGATTCTTATGTGATCCTCCTTTCTGTTTTCAATCATTTTATCACTGTTCCTATGAATCGATCAGTGCCTATTTCGTGGAGTCTTGACGATATATTCCCATTAAGGAGATAAACTGTGGCACCAAGTTCGCTGATCTTCTTCATTACCCTGACTTTGTTCTCCATTCCACCGGTAACGTCGGTTCCGTGCATTTCGAATTTCGCTTCCACTGCAAGGCTCCTGAGCAGTATTGCGTCTCTGTACTTCTTCGGGTTCCTGTCATATATTCCGTCCACATCAGTGAGAAAAATCACGTGATCTGGCTTGAGCTTTGCAGCCAGCTGTAACACGAGATCATCTCCGGATATGATTTCAACACGATTGTTTCGGATGTATGTGTCGCCGAAAGTGACGGGTATGAACCCCCTGTCAAAGTAATCCTGGAAAATATCTGTCCTCAGGGAGTCACCAGTAATGGTAAATGCTGGAGGAATGCTAATCCCGTTTAATCCGGTGCGTACCATGATCTTTACAACCTTCTGACTCAGATCGACCATGTCCCTGTGAACTATCGAGAAACCTGTGGCGGATTCTTTTGTCAAGGGACCGGGCAGAGAGTATTCTTTTGCCTTGAGGTGCCCGAAGGAGCCGCCACCATGTACGAGAGCGAAGGGCTCACCCGTCTTACTCAGGTTGTCTATTATCTCAGAGGTTTTCTTCTCCCTGAATACCCTGTACTTGGATTTGTTCGTTATTACACTGCCGCCGATCTTTACCAGGAACATTCAGTGGCAAATTTACCGGAGCCTATAAATATGTTAGTCATAAAATGGATCTGATTCAATGCTGTCCGGATTTAAGTGGCTGCCAGAGGATTTTCCCCCATTCTATGGCTTCCGGCACAGTCAGCCATATGTGATCTACCGACATCTGTGGAAGAGGGATGCGATACAGGGATATCCTGGAGCAGGTTCCGTCGCACATGCTGGATTCTATTTCGGGAGGCACTACCAGGAGCCTGAGTGACTCATTTTCAGTGGTTATGTTTCCTTCGCTGAACTCCAGTGCTATGTTCTCATTTCCAGAGGATAACGGTCCTCTCAGAATGCCTGAGAATTCAAAAAGTGATAGTATGCTCAGGGCATCCCAGGCGCACCAGAACCATATCTCCTTATTATTTCCTGAAAATGAATACCGTGTGGGAACTACGGAAAGACCTGCGTAACCGGTGACCAGCCCGGATTCGTTCAGTGTGGCGTGTCCCTTGCCTGCGGCAAAAAGAAGATGTTCACGGATTTCCTCAAGAGGAAAACCGGTACGTTCGGAAATTATCAGTGGAGATAGTGGCTCCTGCTTTTGTATGAAAGTGGTAAAAACTGCATTTCCGGTTGCTATTCCTGCCGGAGTGTTGAACTGCGACTGCCAGGAATACCATTGGTTCCACAGATTGCCCTTCTTATTATTTCCCGCCATGCAAATAACAGTCTCCCATCAGAATATTGGGCTTTAACGTTTGTAAACTGAGTGAAACATCGTCCAGGGTTTCTTTCATGTTGGCTATGGACCTCATTATCGGGTGACGAGCGGAAGTTGGCAAAAACATTATAGTATCCAATCCTAATTCACGCTCGCGAAGATTGAAATCCTGCCCGGAAAGGCAGTTTCAGTCGTTAAAGCATGAAACTCCCTGTGATGGCTGGGAAAGAGCTTTGCTTAATCCGTCGGTAATGACTCCTTCCGAGTTGTTCACAAAGTATTAACAGGGCCGGTAGATCAGCGGTAGATCGCCTGCTTTGCAAGCAGGAGGCCTCGGGTTCAAATCCCGACCGGTCCATCCTCATGCAAGTTATTGCTCCTGCCCGGTATTCTTGACTCATAACTTCCTGTTGGATAAACATGCATGCAGAAGTGCTTCACTGTGAGACTGCTTAGTGGTTGCATTGAAAAGTGACTTCACAATCTTTCCACCTCGGAAATCAATGACGATCCATGCAAGGAACTCAACCTTGATTGTGGATACATAAGTGGAGAGGATGTCGATAGGAATAGGCTGGATCTGGTGGAAAAATTGAGTTAGAGATGGAAGCGAGAAAGATGAAGTGTGGACGTATCTTGCGTCTATTTTGATACCAGCGTGCTGATTAAAAGATACGTTAAGGAGGAGAACCATATAGAAAAGTGCAGAGGATAAGATAGTTCCTGACATGCTCGGATAATTCGCCAACTTTCCCTTCGCCTGCCCTTTTCTGCGAAACCCCTTCTCGTTTTCAGATCGCGTTCACATTTTTCTCTTTTCCGTTTTTTCCATGTAATCTATACCAGCAGGTTCTACATTACTGCTTTCAAGTGTGTTTCTTAAGAGCTCTTTGTATTCTTTCCTGATAGAGTAATAGGTATACCTCCAGACGTTCTTTTTATTCAGGAGACCAGCACTATAGAGCTTCTGAAGATGCGTGGTTACGGTGGGCTGTAGCATTCCTAGAGCGGGTTGAAGCTCGCAGGCGCACACGCTTTCGTACTTCAGCAAGATGGACAGGATGGCAATCCTCGTTTTGTTGGCCAGAACGCCCAGAAGTTCTGAGATCTCCTCATAATCATCAACGTCAACAGGATCAATAGACTTTATTTCACAGGCTTTGGCATCTTCCGTCATTTTGCAGTCACCTCAGCTCTCTGTATCTTAACCACTTCGTGCTTGTTTTCTCTTCCAAGCTGTATCCAAACCAGAAACAGCATTAATGGAATTTCAAGCAGCGGCCCTATAGCCGTAGTCACTGCAACGTATGGATAGGAGGAGAAAGCGGCCACTGCTATAGCTATGCTCACCTCGAAGTCTCGTGCCGAAACAGTGAACCCTATTGCTGTAGAATCCGAATAGCTGTATTTAGTCCTTTTCGCAGCGAAATAACCGACATGGAAAAGGACAAAGTAAAATGCAATCATTACAACCCCAACCATCCATATAAGTGAAGGATCGGAAATAATGCCGCTTCCCTCGGTCCAGAATATTACAAGAATGGTGAACAGAAGTGCTATTGTTTGAACAGTTCCAAGTGTGTTCAGCACTCCGGAGAAATAGGACCTGTTCTGCAAGACTCTCCTTGTAACGATACCAGCGAGCAACGGGAGAGCAAGGTACAAAAGTACACTCTCGAGGATAAGATAAGGACTTATAGCAACGGAGGTTCTTGCAAGTACATAGACCAATAGCGGGGTAGTTATTACCTGTATAATGGAATTCCAGGCTACGAAGGAAACCGCCTTCGACATGTTTCCGTGTGCGAGATTCGTCCATACCATGACCATTGCAATGCATGGAGCAACACCCAGCAGAATTATTCCTACCAGAGCCTGTGAAGTTACTGTGGCGCTAAGCAATCCGAAGTGATGAAAAATGAAATAGAAGAAAAAGTAGCCAAGGCCTGCCACAAGAAAGGGTGCAATCGCATAATTCAGAAACACCATTAGGCCGATAGTTTTCACTTCCCTGAAACTTCTTCCCAGTTCATTCATTCGTATCTTGGTCATCGCCGGATATATCATGAAAAAGAGACCTAGTGGTATTCCATAGGTCGAGACCGGGCCCGTCACGGTTGGCAGGTGTATTGCAAGCACCAATCCTAGAACAATTGCGATAATCACAAAAACAGGGAACAGTATTGTCCTGAGGCCTATACCATTCAATGAGATCACTCCCTTATCATTCTGAGAATTTCGGGCATGAACTGTGCGATTTGGAAATGCGTCTTTCCCGATATAATATTCCTGGAAGTTCTGACAACGGGACTGTCCACATATTTTGCGTGCCACTTTACGAGTTCTGTTTCAATCGATGGGTGGCCAGTGATCTCCTTGCCGTCTAACATCCCGACCTCCCCGAGCAGCAAAGGACCATGACAGATCGTTGCAAATGACGTGCCTGCTGAGGACATGCTTTTGATCAGGTCGACGGTCCCCGGATGTTTAAGTAGGTTCTCTGGAGATTTAGCTCCTGGGATGTAGATCAGGTCATAGTCAGTTTTCCCGTTGCCTAACAGCTGGGTTGGTTTGATACTATCCAGTCCATAGACGCCCCTATAATCCCTATCCTCCCAGGCCAAAACATCAAAGTCCACGCCCTCTTCCTTAAACCTGTAATAAGGTAACCAGAGCTCGAGGTCGTGGAATCCATCATCAATTATTATCCCAACCTTTTTCATAGTTAACATTATCATATTGTAATATTAAAATATTATGATTTCAATAGTTACGTCGATCTAAAGACGGAAAGTAGGTTTAAGCTTGAGTTTCTCATGAGAAACTCAAGGTCAAATAGAGGCCAAATCGTAAAACCATAGCCCATTAGTCTTCCGTTTCCTTTGTTTGGATGATCTTCTTGAGGCCATCCCGAATCTTTGTATAGTATCCTTCCAGGATAGAAGCCACATCTCGGCTACTTTTTACGT
>JAJZOM010000043.1 GCA_021811505.1 Thermoplasmata archaeon
TCAGGCGATCTCATAAGGTTGATGATATTTTCCACATCGGGATTGGGTGATCTGTCCGTTTTGAACTCACTCACGACATTTCTGAGTTCAGAGGTGATCGAATTCACAAAAGGAGACACTTTCTGATCAATGAAATATAGTCCCTGATTTGCGACAAGGTATTCCATGGCTACAATTCTCTCAAGATTCTCAACGACCTTCGAAAGTTTGAGGGCCGAATTCATGCCCATGCTGACGTGATCCTCCTGGTTTGCGGAGGTTGGAATGGAATCGCTGGATGCGGGATGCGCCAGCACCTTGTTAACATTGCAAAGTGCTGCAGCGGTATACTGAACAATCATAAGACCGGAATTAAGGCCTGAATTCCTTGTCAGAAATGCAGGAAGGCCGCTCAGGCTGCTGTCCGTGAGTCTGGCAATCCTCCTTTCTATCATGTTTCCCAGATCAGTAAGCGCTATGGCCAGGAAATCAGCAATAAATGCAACAGGCTCCCCATGGAAATTTCCTGTGGAAATAATCCTGTCGTTGCACACAAGCGGATTGTCCGTGGTGGAATTGATCTCATCAGTAAGAACTCCGGCTGCGTAATTCAAGGTGTCCAGCACAGCTCCATAGACTTGGGGGATGCACCTGAGCGAGTATGCATCCTGAACCTTTTCCAGTGAAGATTTTTCTATGTTCCTGCTCCCCTCAAGGAGTTTCCGGATAATTGAAGCGACAGTTGATTGACCTTTCTGTTTTCTCGCTGCAACAGCAACAGGATCAAAGGCAAGAATGGTGCCCCTCAAGGCCTCCATCGATATGGACGCAGATGTTAAGGCGTTTTCCAATATGTTGTAGGATTTTCCAATCTCAACGGAAAGTATTCCTGCGATGGCGGAGGTTCCATTTATGAAAGAAACACCCTCTTTTTCCTTAAGGCGGAGGGGAGCCATACGATTCTTCGCAAGTTCTTCCGCAGACTTTGCTTTCCCAACGTCCGATATACAATAACCCTCACCCATGAGCGCAAGTGCAATGTGTGCAAGGGGGGCCAGATCGCCGCTGGCACCAACTGATCCGTATTCAGGCACGTAGGGGTAGAATCTCTTGTTGAGCGATTCAACAATCTTGTCTATTAGTTCCCTCCTCACACCAGAAAATCCTCTTATTAGGCTATTAGCTCTCACAAGCATTATTGCCCTCACAAACTCCTCACTCAGCGGATCACCGATTCCCGCAGAGTGACTTCTGATGAGATTCTCCTGGAGTGCCACAGCCTCCTTTTCATCAATCCTCACGTTGAGAAGACTTCCGAAACCGGTGTTAACACCATACACTCCTTTACCGGAGGCAAGTGCACTTTCCACAACCCGCCTGGACTTCTCTATAACAGGCAGTGCTCTGGGGGAGATTCTTACTTCCTCAAAATTCATTGCAACCCTCAATACGGACTCTAAGGCCAGTGAGTTTCCATCTATCTCGATCATCAGAGCCATGAGGGCTCTTTCATAGAATAGCTTTTAGTTTATTCTCCAGGAGATTATTTATGGAATTCACCATATTCAGGTGAATATGTTTGAATGTGAGCATGGATGTGTAAGAAAGTCTAAATAAAAAGAATGCAATACATAAAATAAGAAGATGGAAAGTATTGAACCCAATGCCAGAATAGCAGATCTTGTGGGTCTTCTGTATGTGTTGAATTTTATATTCAAAGACAAGACCGATCTGTTTGAACTGGAAAAGGAGATGGAAGTAGACCTCGACGATCTGTTACCCATAGTGTACACGGCGTCAACGCTAGGGTTTGTGAATGTTACGGACGGTGACATCTCGATAACTCAGAAAGGCAAGGAATATATCGGGGCGAGCCCCAAGAAGAGAAGGGTGATACTTGCAAACTCCCTGGACAACGTCGAACCATTCTATTCTGCCCTGAAACTCGGTAGTTTTAAGGTTGAGGATCTATCAACAAGTCTCGAGGAAAATGGCATACAGACATACAACACGCCATCGGGTAATAGAGACCTTGAGATAACACTCATAGAATGGGGGCTCTATTCCGGTCTTTTGAAAAAGACTGACGAAGGGTTTGAGGTATTGAAATTATCATCTCCATCCTGATCCTCCTTTCATAATAGGATGAAGAATGGCCAAATATCAGTCGACTGACAGGCATTTTCTGTTCAACGCGTTTGGATTAGAGGCAATGTAAACATTTTTTAGGATTATTTTGGAAGTAGGCATAGGCAGTGTTATGCTGCATAAATTCCCTCTTCTGCGACATATTTTGTCCTTGCAAGATCCATCATACGTCTGGTGAAGAGAATGGAATACACCGCTACTATTATGCCAAACAGAAACGATCCCCAGGCCGCAACATCCATGTTTCCAGTACTCGTTGCGACGTCTATGACTTTCATCAGGCCGTTTGATACAGTGAGTGTTTTATCGCCAATAATCGACGGCCAGAATTCCCCAATCATCAGACCTCCCCAGGCACTGTTTATGGTGGAAGAGACTCCGCTGATCAGATAAGGAAAGGTGGATGGCATTATGATCAATTTCATCTTCTGAAAGAATGTAAGATTGAGATTTTTCATCAACTCGCTGTACTCGGATGGCATGGCCTTGACACCCATCCAGAAGCTGTAAAAAACGTAATAGAAAGTGCTCATAAAACCAAGGAACAGCACAAACACCTCATTTGTCAACCCGCCAAAAATGGAAAACACAAAGGGTGACGCCGCAAGGAATATAAATGGAAAATAAGTTGGAACAGGATATGCACTAATGCTTTCAATCAACGGTATTCCAGCTGCTTCGGCCTTCCTGTTAACAGCAAGATAATATCCCACAAAAATGGAAAAGACGAAGGAAACAGCGACTATGACCCCCACCCTGGCATAGTCCAAAAGCAGGTCAAATAGGAGTCTTGGAGTAATGGAAAATAGATAAATCCATTCTGAAAAGGCAACGCCGGACACTATTCTGTAAATTCCATAAACCAGGAAAGTCAGTAACAGTATGCCAATAATTCCTGGGATATATCCATACTTTTTTTCACTCTTCTCCTCATAATAGATGTCCTGCTGCACCCTCCTGCTCACCCTGCGGACCCTGTTATATTTTGCAAGTTTGTTGAGGGGGTTTACACTTGCAACAGCGGAACTCCTGAGGGATTCACGAACATTCAGTCTACCTCTCCTAACGATGGGCATGTCAGTATCAATGGTAAATTTTGATACCGCATACCTGCTGAATTCTCTCATAAGCACCACAATTATAACAATCACCACCGCGAGAATAACCAGCAACGTGGCAACGTCGTTCCACTGTCCCGCCAGGACAAACTGATTCAGGTACAACCCGATCCCAAAAACCTGAAAGGTATGGGCTCCTATTACAAACACTTCACTGACAGTGATATAGAAGAATCCGTCGGCCACGCTCGGAAATATGTTTGCTGCGATTCTGGGCACCGAGAACGGGATATAGAGATATCTCAGCCTTTCGAAGAAGGTGAACCTGAAATTTTCTGTCACTTCGACCATTTCTCTTGGCACAGTTTTGAATGCCTGATATTCCCCCATCCATATGTTCCAGACCACTGCAGTGAAAACTAGAAAATCCACCGCAAGTTCAACGCCAAGCGATCCCCCTATACCGACAACGAAAAGTATCAGGACAACAGGAAAGAATGCAATAACAGGCACAGATTCAAAAACCTCAATTGATGCTATGAAAATATTCTCAAACTTTTTGTTGGTGATAGTCTCATACGCAAGGAACCAACCGGATACGACCGACAAAAGTATCAGACCTAGGACCCTGACTGCCGTTGCCAGTACAGCAAGGACAAGAATCAGGACCCCTGTCAATTCCGTTTCACCTTCCCTGGGGTGAGGAGACCGTAGAGCCGGTCAAGATATCTATCAAACTCCGGATCCCTAGGATTTCTCGGTCTTGAGAGCTGAACATCAACTCTTGCAACGACGGTGGCAGGTGATCCATTGATCACGTATATTACATCCGCCAGTTCCAGTACCTCTGTGAGGTTGTGAGATACCATTATCACAGATTTAAGGGGTGTATCGGGACTGAACAGAATGTTGTAGATATCCTGTCTTAGACCCTCTGCGGTCAACTCATCAAGATGTGCGAAGGGTTCGTCCATCAAAAGCACAAGTGGATTGGCAGCCAGAGCACGGGCAACAGCCACTCTCTGGCGCATACCTCCACTCATCTCCTTGGGATAAAGATCCTCGAAACCCTGAAGTCCTACGGTTTCAAGCGCATTTTTTGCTATCTCTATAGATTCGTCCTTGCTGAGACGTTTTGGTTTCAGTGAGATCATCACGTTTTCCAAAGCGGTCATCCATGGAAACGTGACTATGGACTGGTGAACTATGACAACCTTGGGAGTGGGTCGCGCAATTTTCTTTCCCTGAAGCCTCACCTCACCTCCTGTTGATTTGAGGAAACCTCCAATGAGCCTCAGAAGCGTGGACTTTCCTACACCAGATGGTCCAACTAGGGCAACGAACTTGCCGCTTTCTGCCTGAAGGTTTATGTCGGCAAAAACCCTGAAGCCATTTTCATATGTAAATTCGAGGTCCACGACCTCAATCGTTGTTCCAAGTGACCACCCTTTCCGGCATTCTGCCATTACTTATTATATTTCTTTAAAATAACATGTCTGGCGTTCTGATGCCGCAGAATGTCGGGAACTTAAGATGAAATTAGCCTTAATCGTGAAGGATCAGATATTGTTATACGAACGGCTGATGAAGCTTGAGAGATCGGTTTCCGGGGCCATTGTCACTTTCTCCGGTGTTGTGAGACCCAAGGAGGACGGAAAGGATCTGCTGGCACTGCATTATGAAGCCCACGAGTCTATGGCACAGAAACAGATGGAGAGTATTCTTTCCGATTCGATTGATAAATATCGGCTAAATGATGCAATAGTGATACACAGAATAGGCCGCGTGAATGTAGGTGAAACGTCTGTTATTGTGATCGCCTCATCTGAACACAGGTCAGAAGCGTTTGAGGGAAACAGATACATAATTGACAGAATAAAAAGTGAAGTTCCGATATGGAAAAAGGATATTTTTAAAGACTCGGAACAGTGGAGATCTGAAAAGATGGAAAGCGGTGAGTAACCAACCGGCGCCCCCCCCCAATTTTTTCCTGAATGAGAGGGTTATGAGATTGGAAACTTATCAATACGAAAGGTTGCTGGCGGGATCTATGTGGACTTGAATAGCCCCACGACGAAGGTACTCTGCTATTCATACTGAGCCATCTGACTTTATGTGTGCAGACACGCAAGAAGCAATATACGATCCGGTCTGTTTCACAAGCGTCTTCCAGCGGATATTGGAATATATTGAGAGAAATAATGAATGTTTAATCCGCTTTCATCCTTTCTCCTGCAAAAGTTGAGTTTCCCTATCGTATGTTGAAACAGGCACACCAGGGCGCGGGAGTAACAAAATTGTCCATCTCCCATATTCACCTGCAGGGTTCTAAGTAGGC
>JAJZOM010000120.1 GCA_021811505.1 Thermoplasmata archaeon
AAATAAATCCTCTTCTTGCACGGTGTGCAATATTTACCTTTGATAATTAAATTTTCATGGGCCAGGAAATGAAAAATATGGTAGTGATCTGCACTTGCCAAATGAATCATATATGTTCTATTTGCCTGAAGATTTTTAACAAATATGTGTAAATCACCCGTCAAATAATTTACATGTTTAACCTGCCAGTAACAAAGCCCCCATTGGGAAATTAACAAACGCCAGCCAGTCAAAATTACCATTGTGAGATTCTCTTCAGGTTTGCTGACGCATTCAGTTCCCTGTTATATTTTGTGTGGAAGCTACGGCATTCAACGGAAATCAAGAGAATACTGCAATAACCATTAAAACACACAAAATCGCTATTCCATGTGGAACATCTTTCATTAATTATCTCATTTTATAATTATATTACTATTTTTTATTATTTAATTATGTATAGCAAATAATGAAACAAACTGTATAAATAGTAAAAGCTATTTTAAAAATAGCTATGCATAAATCGCTTCGAGCAATTATTGCAATAGTCGTTGCGTTAGCGATAGTCGCCAGTTCTACTGGGATATACTTGTATGTAACGCATCTTGAAACAGTCAGATCCTTGTCTTATGATATAGCAATCGAAGGGACATTTACTGAAATTAATTATGCAAATGGAACCCCCCAGGATGGATATTATTTGGGAACAAATGTGTCAGTAGCTTTCTCTGAACCTAACTATATGCATGGGGGTCAGACGTCAGTAATAAGTTACACCATCCCGTATGTCAACGCGAGCAGTAACTTTTCAGTACTTAACGTGGAACTGATTACTCCAGGCTTTCAGCTTGTAAAACTTCTTGCGCCTTCTCCACTTCCTCATGCGTTAGAAAGTGGTAATGGGGGATTGATTATATCGGCCGAGGTCAAGGCGCCCTTCCAAAATTATGATGGCAATCTAAATTTTACGATAACTGCAGATCGATAATCTATTTGGGTTTAATTTTATAACTCTAACTCCGCAGTAGTTTAGGAAATAACTTCATTCCCAGAATTCCTTCTACCTTCTCTACCCGCCAGTACTCTTCCTCGAAAAATTGATGTTCGCTGAAACCGCAATAACAGCATCAAGTGGAGTTTGTGCATTGGTAGCTGTTATCATTGCGGTTGGAGGAATTACAGTCACTCTACACAATCGTAACCTACCATAAGGGTTAAAGGGAATTCTACCATGGATAAACTAGGTAACATGTGGCTTAAAAGAGTTAGAATCGGCATAGGGTTCACTGGGCTATCAGTGACTGCTCTATCCCTTTACTCCTTCTTTAACCCAAGCTCAACTAAAACTATTTTCTCTTTTTATTTGATAGTACCACTACTCTGTCTCTTATTGGGTTTGTGTATCGTAAATCTCGTAATGACCACTTTAACAAAAAGAAGTGGGGTTGCACAGTCATAATTTTTCAAACCAGATTCATTACATCACTTCTTTTTCAGAATACACTGAAGCAGGATCGCCCGCAGACATGAAATAGCGGGTGCAATACAGAGAGAGATTGAAAACCAAAAATGATACCCGGTTGAGTTGAAGTCCATTTTTCCATTCTAAGACCTGTACCGAAGATTTGGGAAAATTGAATTTTTTTCCCTTTAACATAAAATTAATGGGAATATTTAAATAACAATCCATATTTTGTAAATAATGGCAGGAACCATAGTCAAAATGGATAAAGGCGGGAGAATTCACATTCCCTCTTCACTTAAGGATGATCTGGGGCCAAGGTTTATTATCTCGAGACTTGGGGACAAGCTTATTCTTACAAGTATCCCAGAGGACCCGGTTAAAGACCTTGAAGAAATTGGCAGAAGAATACCTGATAAAACATTAAAAGAATTGAGGAAGGAAATTCTGGAAGAGGCTTATAGTCAACTACCCCTCTGACGGAAGGGGCTTGTTCCGTGAGGAACAACGCAAGAGTTGATTAGGGGGCTTTGAAAACATGAAAGAAAAGCAGAAGTTAGATCGGAGAAATACATACACACCTGCGGATGCTCCACAAGTCCGCAGCAACTGTGGCCATGCATTAAACAATCCGGAAACGGACAGTGTGCATGACTTAAAAACCCCTTCTAACAACCCCGATGTGGACACACTCCAGCCGGCAGGAGGGCATAAAGCCGATATGCCGGTATTTATTCTAAATGATGATGGAAAGCCACTGATGCCGTGTAAACCGGCGAAGGCGAGGCACCTTCTCAGGGAAAGGAAAGCAAAGATATTTTCCACCAATCCATTCACAATCCAATTGCTCTGGCACTGTGAAGAAAATGTGGAACCCGTGACCCTCGGAATAGATGCGGGATACAAACACATTGGATTCTCCGCAGTTACGGAGAAGGCAGAACTGATCTCGGGTGAAGCGATCATAAGAACGGACATACCGAAGAAGAACCTGGAAAAGGCAATGTATCGCAGGAACAGACGAAACAGGCTATGGTATAGGCAGGCGAGATTCATGAACAGGGGGAAACACGAGGAAGGGTGGTTTGCACCCAGCATCGATCACAAACTCCAGACACACATCAGGATCATTGAGAAGCTGAAGAGTATCCTTCCCGTATCCAGGACTATCATCGAGGTTGCCTCATTTGATACCCAGAAAATGAGAAATCCTGAGATCAGCGGAATAGAATACCAGCAGGGTGATCTCCAGGGATATGAGATCAGGGAATACCTACTGGAGAAGTTCCATAGAAAGTGCGTCTATTGCAGCAAGACCAATGTGCCGCTTGAAATAGAGCACCTCACACCTAAATCCAGGGGCGGATCAAACATGGTCTCCAATCTCGCAATCTCCTGCCATGAATGCAACCAGAAAAAAAACAACCTCACAGCCGAAGAATTTGGTTTTCCGGAAGTACGGGGGAAATCGCTGAAAACGTTGAAGGATACCGCCTTCATGAATATCGTGAGATGGAAGATCACACAACTCACAGGATCAGATTACACATTCGGACACATCACAAAGAAGACCCGCATTTCCATGGGCATGGAAAAGAGCCATGCGAACGACGCGTTTGTCATAGCCGGAGGGGCGAATCAGGTCAGAACGCCGCAGCACATGGTTACGCAGAGAAGAAGGAATAACCGTTCTCTTCAGACAAACAGGAAGGGATTCAAACCCTCCATAAGAAGAAAAAGATACTCGTTTCAGCCCGGTGACGTTGTTGCATTTAATCATTCCAGGTTCTTGGTGGTAGGAGTGCACAATTATGGAAAATATGTAATAATAAGAAAAGGCGATGAGAAGATGGATGCTAATGTAAAAAAAGTAAAGTTGGTAAAATATGGGAGAGGAATACAATTTGCACCCCAATTCCTCCCCACGCTTGCGCATGGGGTCTCCTTGGGGATAGTGAGATGACATACGCTGACACTGATTTCTTCTTGGCCCTGCTGAAACCAAATGATTGGCTCAGGGAAAATGCTAGAAGAATAATGAAAGAAGAGCAGAGTAAAATATACACTTCGGAGGCCACATACATTGAACTGATGCTCCTAGCTAAAAGATACGGACTTGATCCGGTACGAATTACAATTGATGTGATGGCAATATGCAACGAGAAAAATGGTGAGTATCAAGCAGCAGCCGAACTGATAACACAAGGTGTGGGGGTCTTTGATTCCTTTCATGCAGTGCACTCAAATGGGAAAATAATAAGCTCCGACAAAATTTACAGGAAAATAGGCCTTAAACAAATTGATTTGTCTGGTGAAAAACCAGATAAACAGTGAGTGCTTAGATTGCTTCGATCAAGTCTTCAAAAAATTTGTCCGCTGAACTTTATGTGAGATAATTTAAGATCAGGCAGGCAAAAAAAACCCCGTGAAATTGGGTTCAATCTGGTCACGGAGAATAGTTTGCTTGCCAAAGGAATGAGCCCAACAGACAGAAATTCGGGAGCTTAACCACATTGCAATGCCGCCTATCCCTTAACGGTGTACTGCAATAGGAGGTTCTCAGCAAGGAAGATTGAAAATGCAGCATGATTCCCCTTGTCTCCCTCTTCAATCGCCTTGTAATACCTTTCCTTTATGGAAGATTCAATGATTACCGGCGGCAGCCGGTTTCTGAGAAGAACCCAGTTAAGTATGAGTCTAGCTGTGCGTCCGTTTCCATCGGTGAATGGATGCATGTTCACCATTCTGTTGTGCAGATATGCTGCGAGTTCGACTGGATGCAAGCTTGCCTTTAACTGGCGGTATTCCAAGATTAGTTTTTTTACCAGAAGTGGGGCCTCTTCTGCCCTTGGCGGCAAATGATCCGAACCTGCAATCAAAACATCACCATCCCTGAAATCGCCCTGTATCCTGCAGAGTGTATTCTTTGTAACCTCGACCTGAATCTTCTTCAGGAATGAAATGGTAAGCCCTCCTCTATGGGTGTTGACATATTGCCATGCATCAGCCGAGTTCAACGCCTCTATCACGTCGTTCGCGCTCGCCCCTTCAGGGGTCACCTTGTCAACCAGCAGGAGGGCCGTCTGCCTGAGGCTCATTCTGCTTCCCTCAATGGCGTTAGTGTTGTAGGTATATCTGACCAAGAAGTCTTTCGGCTGGATTGATTCAGGGCTTTTGTTGTATATTATGCTGGTCGCCATCAAATCGTCTATTCTTTCCAAGGTAGATTTTGGAAGCCATTTAGATTGAAATTTTTCTGCCAATGCCTTTTTTTCGAGAGTCAACATATGGTTCCTGAGTACTTCATTTTTAGGAATGGCCCTTCCGAGGAAGATTCTGTATTTCTTAACTTCTGTAGGGCTTATTCTGACATTCTTGACTAGGTAGTAGTACTCATAATTTCCATGGCGTTGCTTTTCAATGAATGACATTGTATGACTACAATATCAGATTATATTATAAATGTAGTCATAATGTCTACACAATTGATTAGACTAACGAGTGTAGTCATAATAAGTTGCAAGGCAATGCTTATCAGAGTCCAACTGAAATACCCATCGAGACTTTTACAACAAAGGAAATTCTTATGAGAGCCACTGGAGGGTTTCGATCCCCCGACCTGCTGATTACAAATCAGCTGCTCTACCAGCTGAGCTACAGTGGCGGCCTTCTGTGATAGGAATTAAACAAATAAAGTTTTCATGCAATATGCCTGATACGCATAGTCTGATGATTGCAAAGATAAGCAGACATTCACATCTTTCTTTACAAATAAGTTATAAGGGTTGCTCTTTTATATGCCCTGAAGATGGAAAATGCAGATGTTTTGATGTCGATACCTCCATCAGGAAAGCTGGTTCTCAGAGTAATCAGGGAAAGAAAAATAGCCAGGTTGCAGGAACTTCGCCAGGAGACAATGCTCCCTCAGAGGACTCTGCTTTATGCAATAAAGATTCTCAGGGAACTCGGCCTCATTGAAACACAGGTATGCATGAACGATGCCAGGCGTAGATTTTACTGTGTTAAACTAAAATGAAAACTGTTCGGTTAAACAACAATAATTAAT
>JAJZOM010000066.1 GCA_021811505.1 Thermoplasmata archaeon
ATAGTCAACTTTCAGGTAGTAGAAGGTGCCAGAAATAAGAATAACAGCAACAATAGCAAGGGCAACTACCTTTGGGTTCAATATTTTCAAAACCTCAAGACCTTATTTAAGCATTTTGGCACATTCTGCTCTGTTGAACAAAGATCCTGATTTTCGCTCTGTCCACTGATCTTCTCTCCTGATCCTGCCTTTCAGGTCTTAATTCATCCCCTTCACCTCCCTCTTCGCCCTCTGGTTTATATAGTCATATGTCCAGAATCTCTGGTATCCTTCAGCTTCCAGACCTTCTGCAGACCTGCTGACACAGTTCTCCCCGAACTTCCTCTTTGTAGCTGAGATAACCCCTTCAGTTCCAGGCCACCTCATCCCGTAATCGTTGTCCTCAGCCCATTTCCTGTATCCCTTCTCCTGGTATTCCCGGATTGCAGATCTTCTGTATTTTGATCCCCTGCACCGATCCGTGGAGGCATTCTTCCTGATCTTTATGATCGCTTTCGAGCCTATCGTATGCATGAGGTTGAAGAGATTGTTCACGTCGAATGCACCGTCTCCGTAGAATGTCTTCACCTCCACCCCTTTCATGACCGCCTCCCTTATGTGCCTGGATGCGGTTTCCGGTTCCGAAGGACCGGTACCTTCGATGCGTGATTCTATCCCTATGATCTTTTTCGTTCTCACATCTGCTGTGATTATGATGACGAGATGCTTTCTCTGCTTTGCATCAGGATCTCCGTATTTTATCGTCCTGTAGGAACCTGCATTGCTTGTCTTCAATCCCGTACCGTCGGTACCGAGTTCAGCATACTGCATGCCTGAAATGTCCAGTTCAGGCATCATGTCATGGACGCGATACCAGATCGTGGTATAATCACCATATCTCGGTATTATTCCAAGATTAACAAGCGATCTGGCCATCCCCTCAAGGCCACGGTAGTCCAGGAACTGGTGCCAGATCATCATGAACTGCATGAACGAACCTGGGAAGAGGTACGGTGATCCCCTCTTCCCCTGATTCATTCTCTTCAGTTCAGAGTCCCACTGATCGGCGAAATCCAGATCGAAGAAGAATTTGCCCCTTATTACGAGTTCCTCGTTGTATTCTTTCCAGTTTCTTTTGTCCCTGAAAGGCTTTCCCCATCTCGGCATCATAACTGTATGTACATACAGTCATATATTTATATCGCAATTCCGCCTATTCCGGACATGAAGGGCACACTGATTGTCTTCACAATACCAAGGTCAAGGAAGGGTGTCAGCCCCGGTTCTTACTCAAGATTTTACAGGAAACTTTACGGTTACAACAACTCCTCACACTACGGAAGATACCATAAACGGATCCCTGGGTTCCTTGACAACTACAGATACGTGAAGTATGCCAATGGCGTTATTGTCACGAGAACAGAGGCAAGTGAGGCGATTGTTGAGTTCCTGAAAAATAACCAAGCGGAAGTACACCGCTGGGATGTTGAAATATCAGATCACGAGCAGAAGGAGCTGGAAGCGTAAGGGAGATATCGCTACGGACTACATGTCGTTTAAGTATTTGTTCAACACAGCATAAGGATTTCATAGCGGATGGACGTTCGGGAAACCACGGATCCGGCAATATTGAGTAATCTCATGGAGGATTATCAACCCTGAAGATAATGAATGTTTGCCATAATTCTGTGCAGGAAATCGATCCTCAGCTTCTGTGACTGGTATTGGCTGATTTAATCTGCGGGTGTGATTGATCATATTCGCTGATAAGAAAAAGTTCAGCAGATCACCTGATGGGAGGAATCTCCATGAAAAACCGGGACGGATCCCAGTGCCCTCATCGAAACCATTGACTATTTTCACAGTCCCACTAAATTGTTCGCACATCCCGCGAGAAATTCAAGCAATAGAGTCATTCTCGCATGACACCGCTCCAATTTTGCTTCCAAAACGAACTAGAACATCCTGCACGCCTCATGGATAGGCGAAACTAGTCAACAACGTCCAGCCGGAATAGGAGGGGTCGGCCCTTCGTATGACTTCTTTACCACTGAACTGCTCAGTTGAAAGTGATACGATCCAACAAATACCGTTGGTGTCAGTAGGAAAGAGTAAGAGACACTGTAGCTTCCACACGAGAATGAAAATGGCTGGGAATAGTTAGCCATCCATAAAAGAATCCTGTCAGAATTCAGACTATATGCATAACCGGGAAATGAAGCACCAACCTGCGTTCCATTCTGGAGTAACTTCACGTCAGAAATGGTAAATGTGATTGCAGAGACCGGGGATGAAAGGCTCTGGTTAAGAACCATTACGTACAGTCCCAGAGTAAAAACGGTACCATCACGCAAAATATCCGGAGCGGCTTGCATTAGAAACACATAACTTATCGCGCTCTTTCTGTAAGTTACATTAAGAAAGCTCACTGACGGGTAAGAGTTGGCCCTAGTAGTATGCGAATTGATGTAAAAATGTCATCTTGGAGGTTCTGACAGGCATCAGGGGAGGAGATGTATCTTCGCTCCAGACTGTGTAAGAAAGGGATACCGATAACAACGCGACAACTATGATCAATGGGTATAGTCTCTTTGATTTCATCATATCACCCCAACTTGAATGTGCAAACTGAACATCTCCGATGGAAAACGGCAAATTGGCTGTTCCTCCATAAAAGTGCATGTGCCAAAAATTATTTGGGTCAACATTTTTGCTGAGACTCCGGTCCAGAGAAATTCTTCGTAACACTCATCGGTGATTGTGCAGTTGGGAATATTCCGGGAATAGGAGGCGGAGTGAAAGAAAATGAGTAGGAGACCGTATAATTGCCACATTGAATAGTGTACGGGATCACGTTCGAATACTCCATAGAAAATACAGATTGATTATCCGATACACTGCCGCCCATATACGTGGGACCTAAATTAGTTCCATTCACATAAAGGCTGAAATTGGAGATCTTGAAATTTACAGGGGAAAAAGAGGATGATGTATCTTTAACAAGAATGAAGTCCAGAAACACCCCCACCTCCGAACCCCCAGAAAAATATGGAGGCAAATTAAGGAAAATGAAGTACGACACTTTACCTCCATCGTAACTGTAATTTAGTTGATAAGTGGAATTCAGTAAATTGTGTTGCTCGCCATAAGCAACCGCAAAGCTGTCACTTGTGGCCTTCAAGGTTGGAGTCGATGAATTATTGGCAATTCTGAGGTCCATCATAGAAAAGGAGAGCCCAGCAACTGTGATTCCTATGACCAGCACGGTCACGAGCTTCATGTTTCGGTTCATTTTTTCACCATCGATAATTTTTGATCATCGGTTTCCTCATAAGTGTTGCGATCTGATGAAGTTCTCACGTGTAAAGAAAGCGCTATCGCCGGAATCAGGTGCCGCAGAAACAGATCGGAACGAGGTGAACCGATATCCCAGTTATCTTTCATGCTAGGATCCCGTATCCAAGAGTAAAATACATTTCAGAAATACCTCCATAAATACCAAATCCCTGAGCGTTTTTGGGTGTGACACCGTTATTATCAAAATACGAACAGTCGGTTATCTCCACGTTTGTAGAAAAACGAAAAGTCACCAAGGCAGGGTTATTTATATTTCCAACATTTGCATTTTGAAATTCCGTGTTGTATAAGTAAGTCGGAAATAGAAAAGACGGTGTAAACCCATCTGAAGAATACCAGTCTCCGAGAGTATAATACACGGTTGTGTAATTTGTTGCGAACTTATATGTCCCAGAATTAAATTCCACTTGAAAGTAATTCTGACCTTGGTTAATTGTCTGGCTAAAGTGGTTATTCAGCACAAGATGATACACGCTTAGGGTCCCTATGAGTGCACCTAGAGCGTCTCCGGCCCACTCATCAGCCAATGGGATTGCAATAGACAAGGCAAGACTAAATGCCTGTGAAAGATAACTCTCAGATTGAAGCAGAGAAGAATTACTTCCTGAATTTCTTTGAAAAAAGAATGTATCAGCTCCCGTGTTTGGATCTGGAGACCACAGTGGGTTAATTCCGTTAGACGTGTTAATTTCCTGAATCCCTTGAGATATATAGTTTACAGCAAAATTTGAAGAAACAGGCAAGAACGAGGAAAATAGAGCCAATGAAAATTCAGAACCTTCCACCTGTGGAGAAGAGGGGCCGCCAGACGACAATACTATCTTCCCAATCTCCGACCCGTGTGAATTGAATACGGTTGGGTCGAAAGTGCTCGACATCGCAACGGGGAACCTAGTCAAGGTCGTTATACCGTGCATCAGAGAACCTGTAGAACCATATTGATTTGAAACGACTACTCTCATCTCGGACCAGTCATAGCCCATCGGCCCAAAAGGTAATCTCCAGATAAATTCATGGGAGAGTCCCGAACCGACATAGTCTGATACAACAGTAGACCAGAGCTCACTTGTATAATTCATTGCTTGGAGTTGCCAAGTACATCCGCCGTAACCCGCAGAAACGAGACTAGCATTGACATAGATATATTGACCGGGCACCGCGTGATCAGTTGACAGCGACATTGACGGATTCAACGGTTGTCCATCGCTACCCCCGGACGGCGGGCGAGGAAAGATCATGGGTCTTATAAGCGGATCAATCGTGAACGTTTCATTTGCAGAAAGAGTAAGAGGACCAAAGGGGAGAGCGATCCGGTTTCCGGAAGGTGAAATGGACAATACTCCGGCTGAAAATA
This sequence comes from Thermoplasmata archaeon, assembly GCA_021811505.1. Next base: position 4,691 of record JAJZOM010000066.1, read on the forward strand.
TCGACTGTTCATTCTTCCAGGATATGGACAGATTTCCCGTGCTTATGCTCCAGTCCTTTGATCCTATGAGGAAATTCTGGTTTCCCATTCCACGGGACGAATGTATTGCCTGTGGATTGAAACCTCCGATCTGTGCGTTCCTGCTATGATTCACTGTCATGGAGAATGCACTCATGAAGGTACCTGAGGAATTCTCAATGTTCTTAATCGCAACGCTTGCATCTATTCCACCATTAATGAAGGAGAATATCTCCGCGATCCTGATATTGTGGTTCCACCTGATCATGACGGCGGAGTTCTGGTAGGCATTTTCTATCCTTGTCGTGCGGTAGTGGGAGAATGTCTGGACTGTCAGGGGAGAACTTCCATTTCCACTGCTGAAAGGCGTATATACCGGCGATGCCGGGTTGATCTGATATACAGACCATGAGGCCGGATACATGCTGTTTCCAAATCCAACATATGCGTTCTGTCCGGAAAATTGAACGTATTCGTTTCCATACCGGTATATCACGGGTGACTGTTGCTGATGTGAATCTGCATACTGAATTATAGGAAGCACCATGAGTGCTGCAACGCCTATTGTGATGATAAGTACAAGCAGCCGATTACTCTCTCTCTCTGGAATTCCCTCATATGAATATCTTCCGTGAATGTTCATACAGAAGTCTAAATGTATTAGGATTAATCCTTAACTCTTCGTTTTTTACGGTATAGATTAACAAACCGTTTTCTCTAGATCATCGTCGAACCCGTTATTTGACCGATTCTGGTAACAATCCGGTCACAAAAACATTCA
>JAJZOM010000100.1 GCA_021811505.1 Thermoplasmata archaeon
GATCTGATTTCAGACTGATCACAAGAAGCGTTCCTTTCGGCGAAAGCGCAACCAGAAGCAAAAAGGGAAGGTACGAGATCAAGGATAACCTTTTATCTTTCTGGTTCACTCACGTATACGGCAGGAGTCAACCGCCATCAGAGACTGTGCTTAACTTGTTTGTTAGCAAACGGTTCGAGTTTCTTGCTGAGGATTTTCTCTTGAAATGGATCAACAGGAACGGAGAGCGAGTTGTAAGATCAGGCAGGTGGTGGGGTGCTGTCCACCTAGACGATGGAAAGTACGAGCAAAGGGAGATAGACGTGATCGTGGAAACTGAGTCACACTTGTATGTCGCGGAATGCAAATGGACCGGGAATCCTGTAGGGGAGAAGGAATTAAGGTGGCTGAAAGAATCTGCAGGGGGGATACGGACAACAAAACCCATTCGATGGGTGCTCTTCAGCAAGAGCGGTTTCAGCATTTCCAAGAGCAAGGATGTTTACCTGTTTGATCCCGCTCAGATAGTTGAATCTTGATGTATTTCGCAATGATCAGACTTCGAACTGTGCGGTTATACGGGGTGCGCTTGAAAAAATACATTTTTAAATTCCCGGGATATGCTACTGCATTCTTATGGTTAAAATTCTTATTACTGGTTCTTTGGGTCAAATAGGCAGTGAACTTGTAACTATTCTTGCAAAACGGTTCGGAAAGTCAAGCATTCTGATGACTGATGTGAAGGAGCCTGCTGTCAAAAACTCTGAGGATGTTGAATTCAGCATTCTTGACGTGACCAACGCAGACTCTGTCCGCAGTATTGTCAGGGAAAACGGCATTACGGATATTTTCCATCTGGCATCGATTCTTTCCGCAGCCGGGGAAAAGAACCCCCAGAAAGCATTTGCGGTAAATTCAACAGGTACGTTCAACGTGATCGATGCCGCGTCTTCACTTGGCATAAACAGATTAATCATACCAAGCACAATAGGCGTATTTGGTCCTGAAACTCCACGGGATAATGTCCCTGACATTACCATTACTAGGCCGACTACGATGTATGGCATCACAAAGGTAAGCGCCGAGCTGCTCTCTTCATACTATCACGACAGGTTTGGGCTTGATGTCCGTGGAGTCAGATACCCCGGTATAATCAGCTATCTGACTCCTCCTTCAGCTGGAACCACTGATTATGCGGTAGACATGTTCTATCACGCTGTAAAACACCAGGAATACACCTGTTATCTCAGCCCTGAAACCACATTGCCTATGATGTACATGCCCGATGCCCTGAAATCGCTTCTGCGGCTTTTTGATGCTCCCGCTTCCAGCCTGAAACACCGGCTCGAATACAATATTTCATCCTTCAGTTTCAACCCCCAGGAACTCTATGGAGAAATAAAACGCCACGTCCTTGATTTCAGGGTCCGTTATGAACCGGACTTCCGTGAGGAGATAGCCAAAAACTGGCCCAGAACCCTTGATACAAGTGAAGCTGCAAAGGACTGGGGATTCTCGCCTGAATACAGTTTCAAGGAAACTGTGTCTGATATGATAGTCAATGTCAGGAAGATTCTTGATCTTGCCTGAACCGTTGATATTCGGCAATAACGATTATTAGCTGACAAAGGATGAGGTGCACCGCGAATTTATGCCCCAAATGCGGAAGAGGTGAAAGATGACTGTTCCACTTGAATCAATTGCATTGAAAATGACTTACAAATCTAAGGGAAAAGTCAATCCAGCAATAAAGGACTTCAGTTTCAGCGTGAAAAATAACAGCATCTTTTCTATTCTTGGCAGGAATGGTTCCGGTAAGACCACGTTCGTAAAAATTTCCACCACGCAGCTGCGGCCGGATTCCGGAAGCATAAAGATATTCGGACGTGACGTTGTTGAAGAAGATCAGGAAGTCAGGAAAATAATATCCCTTGTCCCTCAGGAGAGCAGGCCTTTTCCGTTTCTTACACCCTGGGAACATGTATATTATTTCCAGAAGATGCATGGCAATACAAGAGAAGGGTCCAAGGAGAGGGCACAATTTGTCATGGACCTTCTCGACATGGAATCATTCTGTGATACGGAATGTGTTAACCTCTCCGGAGGCCAGAAGCAACTGACCATGGTTGCAATGGCTTTTTCCCTGGATTCTCAGATATATTTTCTGGATGAACCCACCATAGGGCTTGATATAATAACGAGGAAGAGGGTCTGGGAAGCCATAATGGGCGTAAAAAAGAAGGGCAAGACAATAATCCTGACAACACATTACCTGGATGAAGCAGCATACCTCAGCGACGAGATATGTGTTGTAAGCAGGGGAAAGCTTGCTAAACAGGGAACCCTGGATGAACTGAGGTCTTCATTGAAGCATGATACAAGAATAATCATCAGGGATAGTGACTCCAGAGATAAACTGGCAAAATACGGGAAAGTGACTCATGACAACAGGGGAACGGTTCTCTACACCGATCACGATGCAGTCGAGTCGATACTGTCGGATAAGTCCATAAGAAAAGACAAACTGGAACTCGGCCCCGTTGGCTTGGACGATGTATTTATATCCCTTGTGGGAGAAACTATTGAGGTTGATGAAAATTGAAGAACCAGATTCGATCGATATCAAGTCTGAATGCCATAAACGGCCTTTATCCACTTCTCAGGAGACCATTCGCCCTTGTTGCAATACTTTCAACGCCATTTTCGTTTCTCTTCTTCATATACCTGTTCGGAGGACCTTCAAAAATACTGATTGCCTCACTGGGTGGCCTGTTGTTCACTATTGTGAATGCCGCCACTATGCTGCAGACGGACCTTCTTTTTTATAAACTTGACCTGAAATTTCAGCAGATGATTGCGGCTTCACCCATTAGCCCGATGACCTACACTATTGGCCTGGCTACCGGAAATATCCTCTTCACCCTCCCCGGACTCGTAATATTCATGGCCATTGTGATCTATGTATCGCACATCGGGGTATTACAGATACTCGCTCTCTCAGCAACTCTTCTGGTGACCTGGATAATTTTCTCCATGTTTTCATTCCTGGTGTCAACTAGAGTTAGGGAAATGAGAGATATATGGCCTATATCAGTAATGTTCTCCATAATATTCGGAGTGATTCCCCCGATATATTATCCTATCAGTATTCTCCCTCAGGAGGTCCAGTACGTGGCTTACATGGTTCCTACCACATGGGCGGCGCTGATACTCAAGGGAATAATCTACACAGGATTTTCCTCCATTGTGTTTCCCTCAGTGGTATTTGTGCTTGAAATGATTGGCGTTCTGGCATTTACCTACAGGTTTTCCGACTGGAAGAATAACAGGACGTGATCACGCTAAAATTTGTTTTCCCTGATCAAATGGATGCAAACATCTATCCTATGTTCACTTCGACAACGCACTTGTTATTTCCGTCAGAGAATTTCTCCTTTATCATAAAGTTCTGATCTATGGAATTCTTGATTATTCCCGAACCCAGACTTCCACATATTATCTTGTTGTTGTTCTTTGCGAGCTCATAGAAAATACAGTTATGTCGAACTATGCGCACGACATCGTCCGTGATCTCGAGCTTTGCATAATATCCAAGCTTGTTCAGCGTGGAAACGAATTCCTTAAGCTTTGAGATCTTGTCCTCTCTTGTAATGGAAATGGCTGAATCAGCTTTCCTCCATCCGGATTCTGTAACAATTTTATCTGCAACCTTTCCGAGAATGAGGTTGACCTTATCCCTTCCGAATTCACTCTCGATCTCGTCAACAAGCATTGTCGCAAAAGAGATGTATCTCTTTGGAAGGAGACTGAATCCTTTTTCCGTGAGTTCGTAAAATTTCCTGGGCCTTCCGGCTTTTCCTCCTCTGAAGAAAGAGTGCACATAACCCTTCATCTCCAGGGTTTCCATGTGTTCCTTTACAGCAGTCTTATTTATCTTGAGGAGATGTGAGAGATCGTCCATGCTCCTCTCGGCAAAACTCAATTCCGTAATTATGTTACCCTTAACGTTGCCCAGAAGCCCGCTGAGATCATCTGCTCCTTCGTGGACTGCTTCCATATTGATCAAGTAGATACATGCGGATTGGATATATATAATTTAGTCAGTTTAAACATATGAAAGTGTTTAAATATGGTATTTGCATCGTTTCCGTAAGGTGCCAACATTGCCGGAACTAGCAATCAGGGAACTCAGTGCTTCAGTTGAAAATAAACAGATACTTAAGGGAGTGAATTTAACAGTCAGAGGCGGGGAAATCCATGCCCTGATGGGACCAAACGGTGCTGGAAAGAGCACATTGGGGAATGTCCTCATAGGGCATCCGAATTATCAGATAACGGGCGGTACAATAGAACTCAACGGTACTGATCTCACGCACAAGACGCCTGAAGAAAGGGCACGAGCCGGACTGTTTCTTGCATTCCAGAGTCCGGTCGCTGTGGTTGGCGTAAAGCTGTCCACTTTCCTGAGAACAGCCTACAGGCAGGTTCATCCGGAAGATAAGGTGAGCCTTCAGCAGTTTTATGACCGGATGAAGGTACACATGAGGAGAGTCGGTCTTGACGAGTCATTCATGTCCAGATCGGTAAACGACGGTTTCTCCGGTGGAGAAAGAAAGAGATTCGAGATACTTCAGATGGTTATGCTGAGACCGAAGATTGTCATACTGGACGAGATCGATTCCGGTCTTGACGTTGACGCCCTTAAACTGGTTGCAGATGAGATCAGTGAATATTACAATGATGAGGTCGGGTTCCTGATAATCACACACTACCAGAGGATATTGAAGAACATAGCGCCTCAGTTCGTCCACATCCTCATAGATGGAAAGGTAGCGATGGACGGGAACAGGGATCTTTCACTCAGAATAGAAGAGGAAGGCTACGACTGGATTAAGAATGCATAAGGGGGATATGAATATGGAATCTGAATATAGCAAGGATGCTGAAATGGAAAGGTTGCTGGAAGATCTGAGAACGTCCAACATAAGGAAGGAGGACTGGGAATTTCACGATAACCACAAACCAACTTATTCCACCGGTATCGGAATCAACAGGAAAGTAGTGGAGGAAATTTCGGATATTAAAAATGAGCCTGACTGGATGAGGAGATTCAGATTAAAATCTCTTGAGATATTTCTGGCAAAACCTGTGCCAACATGGGGGCCTGACCTGTCAGGGATTGACTGGGAAAATACGAATTACTACACCAGGCCAGACGAGATTAATGCGAACAAATGGGAGGATGTTCCTGATGAGATTAAAGACACATTCACGAAACTCGGGGTTCCTGAAATGGAACAGAAATACCTTGCGGGTTCCGTAGCTCAGTATGACAGTGAAGGCGTTTACCACAATCTGAAAAAGGTCTGGGAAGACAAGGGAGTTGTATTCATGGACCTCGATTCTGCAATAAGGGAGCATCCTGACCTTGTGAAGGATTACTTCTGCAGGGCGGTTCCTGCCACGGATAACAAGTTTGCAGCCCTTAACGGCGCTGTGAAGTG